>CANJRI010000003.1 GCA_947476555.1 Caulobacteraceae bacterium | reverse complement strand
CCATGGCCATCAGCCGCGCCAACCAGGCTGTTCAAGCCGGCCAAGGCTGACAGCTACCCTCCAATTCCTCCCCCTCAGGGGGAGGGGGACCGCGAAGCGGTGGAGGGGGGCCGCTGCAGAGCCTGGCGTCCGCACCCAATACCGCTCATCCCCGCGAATGCCGGGACCCAGATGGAACCTCAAAAGCCCCTAGGGGTGATTGCGGAAGAGCGTTACAGTAGTTTGACAGCCTCCCGCGGCAGTTGTCGCGCGCATGCTGTTAGGCCGAACATTCTGATAGGCATCAGCAGCGCCAGAATAAAAAAATTCTAGCCTTGGGAGAGTACGGAATGAGGAAGCAGATCGCGACGGCGTCTCTGGTGGCGGCCCTTGCAGTCAGCGCGAGCCAGACCGCGCAGGCCGAGAGCAGGGGCTATATTGTCAGCCTCTGGGTGCCGGCGATGAACAATCCGAACGAGAAGCTCGAGTGCCCCAAGGGCAAGAACGCCTCGGGTCCCGAGATCCTGGCGTACAGCCTAGCCAATAATGGCATGTCCAGGGCGGACATCGACAAGATCGTCACGCCGGAGATGACGCGGAGCACCTTCGAAGAGTTGATCGGCGCGCGTGGCCGCAAGGACGGCAAGCCGGTCAACGTCTACATGCACCCGCTGTCGGTGCCGGATCCGAGCATCCAGCTCGACCAGAGTTCGGAGGGCTTCGGCTTCAACCTGGACGGCAAGGTCGACGAGTTCGACTACACCGACCCGCTGACCAAGGAAGCTGGAGTCGACAACAACGCGGCCCGGGTGTTCGGCTGCTTCGACCGGACCCGCGGCACCTATGAGGCTCCTCCCGGCAACCAGTCGTTCCGTTGGCAGACCCACTACAGCGCCGGCGCCTCGTGGCTGATGGAAGTCACCAACGACAGCGACCGGCCGATCAACTGGCAGAACGACGACCACGTGACGATCAAGTTCTATCGTGGCCAGCAGGTCCCGCTGATGGGCGCGGCGGGGCACCAGCGGAACGTGAGCTATACGATCGACCCACAAATCGCGTTGCGCCAAGCCAATGCGTTCAAGGGCAAGATCGTGGGCGGCCAGTTCGTTTCCGAGCGGACGAACCAGTTCCGGATGATCGCCAGCGCGCGCGTCCAACCGGTCTTTGACTTCAAGTCCGCCCTGATGCGGGCCACCTTCAAGCCGAACGGAGACATGGAAGCCTTTGTGGGCGGCTACCTGCCGATCAACATGGTTTACTTCCCCTTCGGTGATTACGGCACGTCGGGCGAGTACAACGGCGGCCTGGACGCGGCGGGCGCCTACTATGCCCTGAAGCGGATGGCGGACACCGATATGGACGCGGTGAACGGCCAACGGACCCGGATCTCCATGACCTACCTGGCGCGTGCGGTGCCGGCCTACTTGGTCCACCCGGACAAGAAGCTCGCTTCGCGCAAGTAGATCGCGGGGGCGTTTTCGAGCCGACCCGTTGCGCCATATGGGGCCGATCTCCCGGCCGGGCGAGCCGCAAAGCCGAGGTACCTAACGTCCCCTAAGGGTGGAAAGGGGACGGCTGATCAGCCAAACCAATATTCTGAGCAACCGACGCCGTTGATTGGAGCTACCGGCAGATCTCGGCTAAGCTTGTCTTACCACCTTAATGGGAGTCAGCCATGTCCTGGACTCGCCGCCGTCTCATCGCAGTTTCCCTGGCCGTCCCCGTAGCCGCGCAAGCTCAGGTCAAGGCAACGCGGCCGATCAGGATCGGTATCATCGGCTCTGGCCGGATCGGCTCCGCCGCCGGCGAGTTGTGGATAAAGGCCGGGCACGAGGTGATGTTCTCTTCCCGCCATCCCGAAGAATTAAGGCCGATGGCAGCCAGGCTGGGCCCTAGGGCGCGCGTTGGCACGGTGGCCGAGGCCGCCGCCTTCGGACCGGTGGTGTTCCTGGCGGTTCCGTACAGCGCCCTGCCAGCCATCGGCCAGGAGCACGGCGCCACGCTGAAAGGCAAGGTCGTGATCGACGCCAGCAATCCGTATCCGGCGCGGGACGGGCCTGTGGCTCAGGAGGCGCTCGACAGGGGCGTGGGACCGACATCGACAAAGTATCTGCTAGGCGTGCGCTACGTCCGCGCCTTCAACCCCGTGAGTTACGCTCTCCTGAAAAGTGAAGCGCATCGGCCGGAGCCGAAAGTCGGTATCCCCGTGTTCGGCGACGATAAGGGCGCCGTAGACCTAGCCACCGCCCTGGTGCGGGAGGCGGGCTTCGAACCAGTGACCGCGCCGCTGAACAAGGCGATGGCGTTCGCCCCGGATACCCCGCTCTACGGCCGCGCTCACTCCGGGCCAACGGTGCGCAAGTATCTGAACGCGTGGAAGCGATAGCCCCATCAGGGCCAAGCGGATGACCGAGCATAGCGACCACCCCCGGTACATCTCCGCGCGCCGCCGCTTGGCTTAGGGCGCCGATCTCACGAGGTCCCGAAGCAATTTCCGCAATGGGTGGTTAGTGGCCCCCACTGATCGAGACGTTGACAGCCTAGCCTCCACTCACAAGCCTGGCTGAAACTTTGGGACGGTCGGCGGCGCTCCACATATTGAAGCTGCTTCTATCACCCACCGCGCGCATCTCTGCGCCAGGGCCGGAATTCACGGGTTAGAAGCCGAAGCGGACGCCAAGGCGCCAACGGCGTCCGTAGAGGTCGTAGGGATTGCCCCCATTGAGCAGCCCGATCAGGGTCGCCGCAGGAGGATCCTGATCAAGTAGATTATTGACAACAGCGAATAGCTGCAGCCGCCTTCCGCCCTCGTCGATAATGTCATAGCTGCCTGACCAGGATACGTAGACCATCCCCGGCCACAGGTTTTTGTTTATACTGTTGGGCAGCGCCGGATTATAGCCATCCTGCTCAGGGCCGATGAACTCTGCGTTTCCAAGGACTGACGAATTGTATCGGAACTGCAGAGCATTCGTGAATTTATTGATCCGATAGGTGAGATTGAGATTGCTGGTCCACTCCGGCACCCCGCCCGTCGCCGCGCCCGCGCGGTCGATCGTGCCGACCGCGTCGGTCGTAGCAAGCGTACCCACCCAGGTGGTGAAGTTTTGGATGGTCAGGTCGCCTGGGATATTCCAGTTATCAAGCGGAACTCGGTAGGCAAGCTCGAAGTCGATACCTTCCGTCTTTAGGCGATCCAAGTTGGCAGGAGTCGTCCGGACCTGCGCAATGCCAAAGGCGGAGTTGTCAAAGTCGATGAGGGCGCAGTAATCCTGCAACCCGGAAGCGCAGCGATTGAGAATGTTGGCAGCGGATACGGACGATATTACATCCTCGATGTTGACGGAGAAGTAATCGACGGCCACCCGCAGGCCTTGAAGAGCTCCGCCGGGTTGCAGGACCACCCCCCCGGTGAAGCTGTCGGCGACCTCCGGGGTCAAGTTAGGGTTGCCACCGCTTTGGGTGAACAGTGCTCCTGAAGTGCCCTTGATCGGATTGGTGGCTGAGGCGGTGATGCCACGGGCGCCAGAGGCAAACAATTCGGTGATGTTGGGAGCCCGAATGTCGCGTGATCGCGTGCCACGCAACCGGATTACATCATTGATGTCCCATGTCGCTCCGACTTTCCAAGTCGTGACCGCCCCAGAGGTGGAGTAATCGGTGCGCCGCACCGCGCCATTCAAGTCCAGCGCCTGAGCGAAAGAGGTGTCGCGAGCCAGCGGAACGCCGACCTCGAGGTAGCCTTCCTTGACCGTTATGGCGCCGGCGTAGGTTGACCCGCCATTCGACAGGCCGGGCGTAAGGAGGTTCTGCGGAGCCTGCTGGCTGGCCCCGGTTTCCTTGCGCCATTCGCCGCCTGCCGCGACCGCCACTGGCCCCGCCCAAGTCGATAAAGGCTCGAAGCTGACGTTACCCTGCACCACATCTTGCGCTACGCGTGTGGCCGTATCCGACGTGAACTGGATATAGTCTTTCGCCTCTTGGCTGGCGGAATTACGCCCAAAGATATTGAACGGCACGCAGCCCGGCTCGACCTGGCTCGTGCGGGCGCCGATATTGGGATTTGTGCCCAGGGGACCACAGGCCGGCTGTCCATTCGGTCCGGTAACCACGTAGGTCGCCGCTAACCAGTTGCCCTCCGCGATGTTGGTGAACAGGATCGAGTGGCCCTTCGCCACGCCGTGGCCGTAGGACAGGTCCCACTTGACCCCGCCGAAGTCGCCCTTGATCCCGCCGACGCCTCGATGGGTCGTGTCGTGGATATCGAACAAGTAACCGTTGAGTTCAGTGTCGTAGCGTCCAACGGTGATCTGCGTCAGATTGTTGGCCACCATCGCCGCCCGCGTCGCCGCGGGAATGAAGGGATTGGTGATCGGTACAATCAAACTTGGGGTTTGGTGATAGGTGATTTCCGTGTCGGACTGCTGGTAGGCGTAGCCGTACTCCGCCCAGGCCGTGAGATTATCGCTGAAGTCATAGGTCACCCGGCCGAGGAAGTTGTGGCGGCGGCTCGGGGCCGCCATCAGCCAGCGGCCGAACGGACTGGCGTCGGGGCCATTGACGCCCCCGATCATCAGATCTGAGTAGATTTCGCCGTACTGCATCTGGAAGGGCTGGCCGCCCGCGCCGAACGCCGTGCCTCTCAAGGGCCCGGAGATGATCGTCGCGCCGTCGGTCTGGCCCCAACGGGTCACGTTGGGGGCGAGACCTTGCGCCGGCAGGCCTCCCCGTGTCGCGACCGTGCCGAAATTGACTAGACCCCACTGCTCGCGACCGTAGTCGCGGGTATAGATGGTCCCGAGGCCCTTGTTGTCGGACCAGTCGCCGCCGACAACGATGCGTCCTTTGCCGCCAAGGAAGGTAGTCCCTGCCGCAAGGCTGACGCCCGGCTCCTCAGAGTCGCTGCGGAAGGTCTGTCCGTACTGGATCGTCCCCTCAATACCCTCGATACGATCCTTGACTATAAAGTTGACCACGCCCGAAACCGCGTCCGATCCGTAGGCCGCCGACGCGCCGCCGGTGACCACCTCGACGCGCGAAATCAGCGGCGTCGGAATCTGGTTGATGTCGAGTGTGCCGCCGATGTTGGTTGGCACAACGCGGTGTCCATCCAGTAGGACCAAGGTGCGGTTGCGGCCCAAGCCCCTCAAATCGACGCCGTTCTGTCCGCCGTTACCGTTGCCGCGCTGGGTTTGGGTATTGGTCACCGTCTGTCGGAAAGAGGGTAACTCGTTGACCGCCTCGGCTATGGTGGTCACCGCCCGTTGCTCTAGCTGCCGCTCGCCGAGCACCGTAACGGGTGTAGGGGCCTGGAAGCCGGTTTGCAGGCGAGAGCCTGTCACGACAACGGCCTCAACTTCGCCCGTCGCCTCTTGAGCATGAGCATAGCCACTGAGGCCAAAAATCGATGTCGCCAGAAGCAGCGTCCGAAACCGGTCCCTGAGCATGTCCAAATCTCCCCCATATCATTGACGGGCGACGTGACTGCCCGTTGATCGCGAAATGTTGCATCGCTGAACGCGTGGACTGGAAGGAAACTATCCCCTCGGCGGGGAAGATCAACCTATCTCAGGAGAGGCCGTCGCCACTGCCTGGAAGCGGACCTGCCGAAGGTCAGCAATGGGTCGGGAGCGGACATTGACCCCCTAAACAATAAACCTGACCATCCAGCGATGGCAGGTGGGTATGATGCGGCTTGGCTGAAACGGCATTGGCCGATCGTCCTAATGCGATGGGTGGTTTTTGCGGCGGTAATTGCCGTCTCCGCGGTGCTGGCAGGCCAGGACCTCATCAATTCTGCGGCGCTAGGTATCCTAGTAGGCGGCCTGCTTAATGTCGTTTGGTTCTGGATCGCTTGAAACGTCTGCGAAGGGTAGTTAGCGGACATCGCCTCTGTTCAGCTCTTGGCTTCGCCGTCGCTCCTCGGGCCGGAGGCGTCCAGCAGACGCCGGACACGCAGCGCCAGGTCCTCGTAGGTAAAAGGCTTGGTGATCAGCTGCACTCCGGGATCGAGCCGGCCATTATGAACGATTGCGTTTCGCGTGTAGCCGCTGGTGAAGAGCACCTGGACCCCCGGCCGGCGCTCTCGCACCTGGGCCGCCAGCTTGTGACCGTGAACTCCGCCCGGAAGGACGACGTCGGTGAACAATAGGTCTACTCGGGGGTGTTCTTCCAAAGCCGCCAACGCGCTCGCGGCGTCGCCTGCCTCGATGACCGTGTAGCCCAGTTCCCGCAGAACGCCGCTGGAGTAGGTGCGTACTCCGTCATCGTCCTCTACGAGGAGCACGAGCTCCTTCCCGCGGAGCAGCGACATATCAGGAGGTTCCGGCGCCACTCCGGGAGAGGCCACCTCGCCATGGAAGCGTGGAAGGTACAGTTTCACGGTCGTACCCTGATCTAACTCGCTATAGACCCGTACGTGACCGCCTGACTGGCGCAAGAACCCGTACACTTGGCTCAGGCCTAGACCGGTCCCCTTGCCGGTTTCTTTCGTCGTGAAGAACGGTTCAAACACGCGGGACAGGGTGTCGCCGTCCATCCCATGTCCCGTGTCAGATACGGCGAGCATCACATACTGGCCTGGGGAAACAGGCTCGGGCACCGTCGACAGGTACGCATCGTCCAGGAAGACATTCTGGGTCTCGATCGTGAGTTTGCCGCCCTCTGGCATCGCGTCCCGAGCATTGACGGCGAGGTTGAGGAGCGCCTGCTCCAGCTCGTTAGGATCCGCGAATGCCGGCCAAAGACCGGCAGAGGCCACGAGCTCGAGGATAATATGCTCGCCGATTGAGCGCTGTAGGAGCTCGCCGATGTCATGAACCAGTCGGTCGGCCTTCAAAGGCTTGGGATCCAGCGCTTGTCGGCGGGAGAAGGCGAGCAGGCGGGAAGTTAGCGTCGCGGCCCGCTCGGCGGACTGGGTCGCCATCTCCACCGCCCGGCGCAGGCGAGCGTCATCCCGGTCAGCGGAGCCTGCATCGAGCTGGCGGGCAATGTTGTCGAGTCCGCCCATTATCACGGTCAGCAGGTTGTTGAAGTCGTGAGCGACGCCACCCGTCAGCTGTCCGATGGCTTCCATCTTTTGTGCCTGCCGCAGAGCGCTTTCTGCCTTCATGCGCTCCGCGATTTCCTCTTGTACCCGCTGCTCCAGCGTCTCGTTCAAGGCCCGAAGCTCCCGGTTGAGGCGGGCCGCCTCGGCCAGCGCCTCCCGCAAGCTTCGCGCATTCGACGCCAGCTGAGACCGCGCTTGATCAAGAGAGGAAGCAAGGGCGAGGGCGCGGCGTGTTGCGTCCCCGGCCGAGCGGGCGCTGGCCGCCGCAGCCTCCTCACGCGCTTCAGACTGCAGTAAGGCGATCAACAGTCCCGCAGCCTCGGCGACCTCCTCGGCCCGGACCCGGTGTTCTCCGCCGATGAGCAGCAGCACCGTCCCCTCTTGCCCAGCCCAGACGTCGGCCGCTTGAAGATGTTGGGGATCGGGATGATGCACCTCTGTCCGAAAAGCGCCGACTTGATCGCACCTCGCCAAAAGTGCGGACCAGGTCGGGCCGCCTGCGAGCGTCTGCGGGAAGCCGGGCGCGGGACGGAGCACGCCCAGTTCCGGGTCGCGCAGGAGCACGAGGAGGTCTTTTGAACCGAGTTGCCGCGCGACGGCCGTAGCCTGAGCGGCCCTTGTTCGCCGATCGGCGAGGGCCGAGAGGAGCCCACCCAGATCGCGGGCGCTTGTCGAGATCACTCCGGGAGCACCGCCACGACCGCTGTGCAGTTGTGGAAGCCCTCAAACTGGCCTTCCGCCCGAGCGATCTGGCCATGGGTATTGCAGCCGAGCAGGTCTGCGCCGGAAAGTTGGTCTCGCACGACCCCGACTTCCTCGCCGAATTGATCACCCATCCGAAGCCGGGTAGCCACGCAGTCGAAGAAGAGAGCGGCCTGCGGCTTATGCTCACCGAGGGCCGCCAACGCAGCCTGCGTCGCTTCCTGCGCGGCCTCCACAGCCGAGGCGGCCGAAGCGCGCATGATGTAGACGACCGAGCCCTGGGGCACCTCCGCTGCGCACAGCACCGATCCGTCCGCGAGAATGGCGAGCGGGACGCGGAGCCGGTGGGCGTCTCCTGCCTCTATCCCAAGGATGTTGTGCAGGAAGAAGGGGATCGGCGCCGCTCTGTCCAAGGTCTGTGCTGTGGTCCTGGCGTGCGCTTCGAAAGCCTCGGCCGCCGGCAGTCCGTTGAGGCTGACGAGTCGCATCCCGTCGGCCTGAGTGACTCGGAAGGGAGCAGACGCCGGAGCCCAGCCGTGACGGACGCCGACACCAATCGGCTTTTCCGTCAGTATTTCCAGGGCGACGGCCGCGCCATTTAGCACTTCGCGCCCGCAGAAAACCGACGTGCGCTGGAACTGCGCATTGTCTCCCGCGCCGCCACCAAAGAACTGGTACTGGCCTGCCGTTGCAAGGGTCAGCTCGTCAACCAGGACGTCAGCGTGTCCAGCCAGCGCGTCAGCCATCACGAGGGCGGACCGGTAGGGGAAGGTGTAGTCGGCAAGTCCGCTAAAACCGGAGACGATCTGCCGAGCCGCTGCGGCGGCGTCGGAGGTGATTTCGCGCGTCACCCCAACTCCAAAGCGGACGTCCTCGCCGGTCAAACCCAGGGCGCAAGCCAAGCCTTCACCGCGTTGCTGGTTTAGGAATTCGCCCGCCGACGAGGCCCCCACGATCAAAGCATCGGGGCACCGTGCGGCGAGGGCCGCCAGAAGCGCTTCGTGATCGTACGAGGGCGCGGCGAAGATCATGATGGCCTTAGGCTGGCCCCCCAGTCCGTGCTGAATCTCCTCTGCGAGGCGTCGCCCCGCTTCCGCGGAGTCGAGCGCGTCAGTGGACGCTGTGGCCGTTTTCATGTCTGCTTCCCCCGCACCGCCGAGTTTTTCAACGGCTTCGCCGTGGCCGCTGGCACTGGGGCCAAACGGCTGCGGCTGCGCAAAGTTCCGACCGATTTGAATGGCTCAAGGGCAGCGACGCACGTTCGCGCCGGAGTGATGGTGTCCGCAACGGGCCGGGCGGACAGCCGTATGCCCGATCAGACCTTTAGAACCCCCATTTCGGGTATCCCCGTTCGCGCGGGAGGCGGAACGGGCGGCGAGTGCGTCGGTTAGCAGGACGCAGGGAGCGCGTGTGTATCATTTGCTGATCTACTATCCGGGGGACCCTGCCCACAGGCCTTCACAGCGAATCGAGGCGCGTGATCCCAAAGCTATCGTGGATACGATTCCGAAGGTTCTGGCCGAGCATGACGGCTGCGAGCGCGTGGTGGTGATGATGGGTGTGACGCGGCTGTTCTCGGTCGATTGCGCCGGCAATCGTCTACCGTAAGGCTTACGCTCTAGTACTGAGCAGGCGGCGCGATCTCTTCAACGAAATGCTTAACCGCGCCCCCGCGAGCTTCTAAAAGCCTTGACCCTGCAGCGTGAACATGTTCCTGTTTTGTTCATGTCCGCCGAAGCCGCAGATCGTGACAGCGAAATGCTCCGGGAGCTGGCCGAGCTCGGCCTGGCGATGGCGCGCGACCTCGCCGCCCGCAGCGCCGCCGCCGAGGATGACGCGGTCGCGAACAACCTCGCCCGCAGCTTCGAGCGGGTCTCCCGTTCGGTCCGTCACTGTCTGGCTCTGATCGTCCGCCTGAAGGACGGCGAGCGCCGCCGCGTCGTCGAGGCGCGCGAGCAGGTCGCCGAGGCGCGGCGCGCCGTGGTCGCCCAGCACCGCGCCCGGGTCCGCGAGGCCATAGAGCGGTACGCGGACGAGGATCCGGAGGTCGGCGACAGCGAGGTGGACTACGTCCTGCGCCGGGCCGGCGAATGGCTGGAGCGCGAGACCGAGCGGCCGGCCTTCCTGGACCTCACGCCCGAACAGCATATCGACCGCCTTCGCGTCGCCCTGGGCCGTACCGGGGCCGCCGACGATGAGGAGGCCGAGGCCGACAACGAGGACGGGCCTGGCGAGGGGCACAGCCTCGACGATCTACCCTGGCGCCACGAAAGCTCGGCCTGAACAACCCCGCTCATCCCCGCGCAGGCGGGGACCCAAGCCGAATCCGAGCTAGTCGCAACCCCCGCTTGGATCCTCGCCTTCGCGGGGACGAGCGGAGTGATGTCCGAAAACGCTCAGAGCGGCAGCGGCTTGCCGAGTTCGCCCGCCAGGTCGCGGATGAACTGCCACGCGACCCGCCCGGACCGGCCGCCGCGTAGCTGTGACCATTGCAGCGCCCGCCGCTCCAGGTCGGGGACGGCGAGGCCGAACCGCGCCGCATAGGCCGCGACGGCCGCCAGATAGGTTGGCTGGTCCATGGGCGGGAAGCCGATCCACAGGCCGAAGCGGTCGGAGACGCTGACCTCCTCCTCGGCGTCTTCGTGCGCGGCCACCAAGCCCCGGTCCTCCCCGTGGCCCCGGGGCATCAGGTGCCGGCGGTTGGAGGTGGCCAGGAACAGCACATTGGCCGGCGGGCCGGAGACGCCCCCCTCCAGGGCCGACTTCAGCGCCTTGGCCGCGGCCGCCCCCTCCTCGAAGGAAAGGTCGTCGCAGAGCACCACGAACCGCTCGGGCCGCCCGCGCAATTCGTCGAACAGGGCGGGCAGGGCGGCCACCTCGTCCCGGTCCACCTCCACCAGCTTGAGCGCGGCGGCGTCTTTTGCGATCGCCATGAAGGCGGCCTTGGCCAGCGAGCTCTTGCCGGTTCCCCGCACGCCCCACAGCAGGACATGGTTGTAGGGCAGGCCGGCGGCGAACCGTTCCAGGTTGCCCAACACGCTCGCCTTCTGGCGATCGACGCCCACCAGGCTTTCCAGGGGCAGGGGATAGTCAGGCGCCGGGTGGAAGGCGCCGGTCGCCGGATCGTGCCGGAACAGGCGGGCCTGGCCGAAGTCAGCGCCTTCGCGGGCCGGCGGCGCCAGCCGTTCAAGGGCTTCGGCGATGCGGGTGAGCACCGTTTTCATGGGGCCCGCTTAGACCGCCCCGGGTTCCATTGCAAAACCCGGTCTCAGCGCCTAGCTTCCGGCCACCCTGAAACCGGGCCCCCCGAAACGGGTCCGGACGCCACCTCCGGAGAGGCCATGTTCGCCACACCTGCCTACGCTCAAGCCGCTGGCGCCGCCCCAGCCGGGCCCCAGGCCATGCTGATCCAGTTCCTGCCGCTGGTCGCCCTCGTGGTGCTGTTCTACTTCCTGCTCATCCGCCCGCAGCAGACCCGCATGAAGCAGCATCAAGCCCTGCTGGCCGCGATCAAGCGCGGCGACACCGTGGTCCTGCCGTCCGGCGTGATCGGCAAGGTGGTCCGCGTCGAGGACAAGGAAGTCGGCGTCGAGATCGCCACCGGCGTCACCGTGAAGGTGGTCAAGACCATGATCTCGGACGTGCGCACCAAGGGCGAACCCGCGCCCGCCAACGACAAGGTCTAGGACCAGAGCCCAAATCCGATGCTGAGCCTCTCCCGCTGGAAGGTCCTGCTCGTCGTGCTGTCGGCGGTGCTTGGGGCGATCTTTTCGCTGCCCAACGCCCTGTCGCCCAGCGTCCGCGAGAGCCTGCCGGGCTTCATGCCCAAGAACACGATGAACCTCGGCCTGGACCTCCAGGGCGGTTCCTATCTGCTGCTCGAAGTTGACACGGCCGCCCTGCGCAAGGAGCAGCTGACCAACACCGTCGAGGATATCCGCACACAGTTCCGGGACGCGCAGATCGCCTTCGCCGACCTCGGTGTGGTGGGCGGGGACATCACCGTCCGCGTCACCGACCCGGCCCAGGTCCAGACCGCGGCCACGCAGCTGCGCAACAGCCTCACCGACCCGGCCTCCGCCCAGCCCGGCGGCGGCGGCGGGCGGACGCTCAATGTCACCACCGACGGCGCGCTGATCCGTGTCTCCACGCCGCCGGCGGCCCTGCAGACCGAGGCTTCGCGTGCGGTGGAGCAGTCCATCGAGATCATCCGGCGACGGATCGATGAGCTGGGGACCCGTGAGCCGACCATCATCCGCCAGGGCTCCAACCGGATCGTTGTCCAGGCGCCGGGCGAGAGCGACCCACAACGCCTGAAGGACATCATCGGCCAGACCGCCAAGCTGACCTTCCAGATGGTGGACGAGACCGCCAACCTCGCCGAGGCCCAGGCAGGCCGCCTGCCCCCGGGCACCCAGCTGTTGCCCGGCGACGACTACCAACCCTTCTACGTGGTCCAGCGCCGCGCCCAGGTGACCGGCGAGATGCTGGTGCACGCGGCGCAGTCCTTCGATCAGCAGACCGGGTCGCCGGAAGTGTCGTTCCGCCTGAACGGCCAGGGCGCCCGCCGCTTCGCCGACGTGACCACCCAGAGCATCGGCAAGCGCTTCGCCATCGTCCTCGATGGCAAGGTCATCTCGGCGCCCACCATCCAGACCGCGATCACCGGGGGCAGCGGCCGGATCACCGGCAACTACACGGCCCAGACCGCCAACGACCTGGCGATCCTGCTGCGCGCCGGGGCCCTGCCGGCGCCGCTGAAGGTCGAGCAGCAGAGCACCGTCGGCGCCGAACTTGGCGCGGACGCCGTGGTCGCCGGGCAGATATCCGCCGTGATCGCCATTGTCTTGGTGCTGATCTTCATGGTGCTCACCTACGGCTTCCTGTTCGGCGGGGTCTCGATCATCGCCCTGCTGGTCAACGGCCTGCTGATCGTCGGGGCCATGTCGCTAACCCAGGCCACGCTCACCCTCCCCGGCATCGCCGGCCTGATCCTCACCCTCGCGGTGGCGGTGGACGCCAACGTGCTGATCTACGAGCGCATGCGCGAGGAGGTCCGCAACGGCCGCACCGTGATCGCGGCCATGGAGGCGGGATTCAGCCGGGCCATGCTGACGATCTTCGACGCCAACATCACCCACCTGGGCGCGGCGTTGATCATGTTCTCCCTCGGCGCCGGACCGGTGAAAGGCTTCGCCTGGACCCTGGCGATCGGGGTCTTCACCTCGGTCTTCACCGCCGTGATGGTCACCCAGATCCTGCTGACCATCTGGTTGCGAACCACCAAGCCGAAAAGGTTGCCGATCGCATGAGCCAGCGTCCTCCCAAGAGTGCTGGGTGGTGGCCGATGATCAAGGTGCTGCCAGTCCAGACCAATTTCCGGTTCATGCACCTGGCCTGGCTCTGGGCCCTGCTGTCAGGCACGGCCACCGTCGCGGCGGTCTTCCTCACCGTGTGGCCATTTACTCCGCCCTGCGGCGGCCTGAACTGCGGCGTCGATTTCCGCGGCGGCACGGTGCTGGAGCTCAGCTCCCCGCGCCCGATTGACCTGGAGCGGGTTCGTACGACCCTCAGCGGGATCGGCATGGGCGACGTGCAGCCCCAGGCCTTTGGCTCGCCCAACGACGCGATGGTTCGCTTCGAGACACCGGAATCGGCCAACCCGGCGCAAGCCGTCGAGTCTGCCAAGGCGGAGCTGGTGAAGGCGCTCGGGCCCCTGACCTTCAAGCGTACCGAAGTGGTGGGCCCGAAGGTCTCGGGCGAGCTGTTCCGCAACGGCTTCCTGGCCCTCGGGCTCGGGGTCCTGATGATGATGACCTACATCTGGTTCCGGTTCGGCCTGACCTTCGGCCTGGGCGCGGCCGCCGCGTTGCTGCACGACGTCCTGCTGACCTTCGGCCTGTTCGCCGTCACCGGCATGGAGTTCACGCTCACCTCCATCGCCGCCATCCTGACCATCATCGGCTATTCGGTGAACGACACCGTCGTGGTGCTCGACCGGATCCGTGAGAACCTGCGTAAGTACAAGCGCATGCCGCTGGGCCAGGTGATCGATCTGTCGATCAACGAGACCCTCTCACGGACCGCGATCACCGGCGTCACCGGCATGATGGCCCTGGGCGTCCTGGCCGCGTTTGGCGGCGAGGCCCTGTTCGGCTTCTCCGTCGCGATGATCTTCGGGATCGTCGTCGGCACCTATTCCTCGTTCTTCGTCGCCGCCTCGGTCCTGATGGGTCTTGGGGTGCGGCGCGGGGAGGAAGAGGCCGAGCCGCTCAAACCCGCCCGGGCCTAGGTGGCCCGGGACGCGCCCTCGGTGGACGCCTACGGCGGCGGCGGTTTCCGCCTGTCCGGCGAGCGCCGCGAGGGGTCGGTGCTGATCGTCGGCGATGAAGTCCGCGCCTGGCCCGTGGCTGACCTTGCCGAGCTCACCGTGGACGCGCTCGCCCCGGTGATCTCCGCGGGTCCCGCGGAGGTGGAGTTCCTGCTGCTGGGCGTCGGCGCACGGAACGCGCAACCA
Organism: Caulobacteraceae bacterium; assembly: GCA_947476555.1. GTDB lineage: Bacteria > Pseudomonadota > Alphaproteobacteria > Caulobacterales > Caulobacteraceae > Phenylobacterium. The sequence continues at coordinate 72,286 of CANJRI010000003.1, read as the reverse complement.
CCGCGGGCGGTGAGGGAGGCCCTGCAGGCCGCCGGGGTCGGCCTGGAATTCATGGACACTCCAGCGGCCGCCCGCCTCTACAACGTCCTCACATCGGAGGGCCGGCGGTTGGCGTGCGCGCTGATCGCTGTCTGAGACTTACTCCCTGCGTCAAACCGCCCTATACCTCCGCCAAAGGCAGGACTCAGAGGGCGCTTCCATGGCCGGACTTCTTTCCAATCTCCGCAACACGCTGATCGTCAGCTTCGTGATCGCGCTCGCCGTGATCGCTGGCTACCAGATGCACTACGGATCCACCGACGCGATCTTCTGGCAGGCGGTGTTCCGCTGGCTGCATACGCTGGCGGGCATTCTGTGGATCGGGCTGCTCTACTACTTCAACTTCGTGCAGATCCGGAAGATGCCGGAGATTCCGGCCGAGCTTAAGCCTGCGGTGTCCCGCTTCATCGCGCCCGAGGCGCTGTTCTGGTTCCGTTGGGCGGCGTTGGTCACCTGGGTGATGGGCGTGATCCTGGCCTTCAACCGGGGCTTCCTTGTCGAAGCCCTCACCCTGGGCAACGGCTTCCAGGACGGCCGCACGGCCTTCATCGGGCTGGGCATGTGGCTCGCCACGATCATGTTCATCAACGTCTGGGCTTTCATCTGGCCGGCGCAGAAGATCGCCCTCGGCATCAAGGAAGGCGACGCCGACGCCAAGGCCGCTGCCGGGCGCAAGGCGATGATCTTCTCGCGTATCAACACCCTGCTGTCGGTGCCAATGCTGGCCACCATGACCATGAACCAGACCATCTTCGGCTGACGCCGGGGCGGTTTTCTGCTTCTGAGGGGCCCGCCGATCAGGCGGGCCCTTTTCGTTGGGACGATGGACGACCTCGACGCCTTGATCCGCCGCGTGGATCCGGACCGCTGGCTTTCCAGCCGGTTCGTCGGCGACGCACAGGCGCGCGCCGACGTCATCGCGCTCTACGCCTTCGACCATGAACTGGCCCGTGCGCCGAAGGTGGCTTCGAACGCCCTGCTGGGGGAAATCCGCCTGACCTGGTGGCGCGAGGTGCTGGATGAGGTGTTCGAGGGCCGGCCGGTCCGCCACCACCCCACCGCCCAGGCCCTGGCCGCCGCTGTCGCCCACCACGGCCTGCCGCGCGCGGCCCTGGAGGCGATGATCGACGCACGCTACCGGGAACTCGACCCCACACCGATGAGCGCGGCCGAAGCCGCCGAGTGGGCAAGGGGAACCGCCGGACAGGCTGCCGCCGTCGCCGCCCGTATCCTCGATCCCACCTCGGATCCGTCGGCGGCCGAAGCGGCCGGCGCCGCCTGGATGCTCGCCCGGCGCGGTCAGGCTCCTGATATGGCCGCGGCGCGCGCAGGCGCTCGCAAGCTTAGCGCCGCCGCCTTCCCGGCTGTGGCGCACGCGACGCTGGCGGGCCGGTCAGACTCCGAGTTCGGTAAGCGCCTGCGCCTGCTGCTCGCCGTCGCCCTGGGCCGCATCTGACCACGCCTTGAGGTCGGCCAGCGCCCGCTCGCCCATCAGCCGCTTCTTGGCCCGGCCGCGTTCCTTGTTGGGCAGCCTGCGGCCTTCGGCGTCGTGCTTCGGCGCCTCCAGCGGCGGCAGCAGGCCGTAGTTGATGTTCATCGGCTGGAACGAGCCCTTGCCGCCTTCCAGGTGGCCGCCGGTGATGTGACCGATCAGGGCGCCCAGGGCGGTGGTCGCCGGCGGCGGGGAGAGCGGCCGACCCAGGCGCTCCGCGGCGGCGAAGCGGCCCGCCATCAGGCCCACCCCGGCGCTTTCCACATAGCCTTCGACCCCGGTCACCTGGCCGGCGAAGCGCAGGCGCGGCTGGACCTTCAGCCGCAGCGAGGCGTCCAGCAGGCGTGGCGAGTTGATGAAGGTGTTGCGGTGCAGCCCGCCCAGACGCGCGAACATCGCCTTCTCCAGCCCCGGGATCATCCGGAAGATCTCGGTCTGGGCGCCATGCTTCAGCTTGGTCTGGAAGCCGACCATGTTCCACAGCGTGCCGAGCGCGTTGTCCTGGCGCAGCTGGACGATCGCATGGGCCTTCTCGGTGGGCTTGTGGGCGTTGGTCAGGCCCACCGGCTTCATCGGCCCGTGGCGCAGGGTCTCGCGGCCTCGCTCGGCCATCACCTCGATCGGCAGGCAGCCGTCGAAATAGGGCACGTGCTCCCAGTCCTTGAACTCCGACTTGGGCCCGGCCAGTAGGGCGTCGATGAAGGCGTCGTATTGGGCCTTGTCCATCGGGCAATTGATGTAGGCGGCCGCGTCGCCGCCCGGACCTTCCTTGTCGTAGCGGGACTGGCGCCAGACCACGCCGAAGTCCACGGACTCCAGGTGCACGATGGGGGCGATGGCGTCGAAGAACGACAGCTCGTCTTCGCCGGTCAGGGTCAGGATGGCCTGGGCCAGGGCAGGCGAGGTGAGAGGGCCGGTGGCCAGGATCACGCTGTCCCAGTCCGGCGGCGGCAGGCCGGCGATCTCCTCGCGGGCGATGGTGACCAGCGGATGGGCCTCCAGCCGCGCGGTGACGGCCTGGGAAAAGCCGTCCCGGTCGACCGCCAGCGCCCCGCCGGCCGGCACCTGGCAGGCGTCGCCGCAGGCCATGATGATCGACGAGAGCGCCCGCATCTCGGCGTGCAGCAGGCCCACCGCGTTCCCCGTCCAGTCATCGGCGCGGAACGAGTTGGAGCAGACCAGTTCGGCCAGGCCGTCGGTCTGGTGGGCGTCGGTGCCGCGCACCGGTCGCATCTCGTGGAGGATCACGGGCACGCCGGCCTGGGCGATCTGCCAGGCGGCCTCGGAACCGGCCAGGCCGCCGCCCACCACATGCACGGGGTTTGTTGTCATGGGCGGCTGATTAGCAACGATCGCCGACAATCGCGAGCGGGGCCTTGCCGGTGCCGGGACGGCGCCCCAATTTGACCCCCGGGGCCGTACGAGTCGCCGCCTGAGGCGCGCGGCCCAAGGGACTTGAATGGCTGGATTTTCTCCGAGCGACGCCGCCCTCGAGGGCTTCCGCCTGACGCGCGAACGTCCCAAGGCGCTGCTCGCCTGGACGCTGTTCGCCTTGCTGATCAGCGTCGCCGGGGCGGTGATCACGATCAACATGCCGGCCGATGGCAGGGCTGCCCTGCAGTCGCTGGAGGCCGACGGCGCGATCGATCCTGGCGCGCTGATGCAAGCGCTTCTCGTGCTTTCTCCGCTCCTCGTCTTCGGCCTGTCCGTCCAATGCATGATGGCGGCCGCCGTCTACCGCATACTGCTAAGGCCGGTGGGCGACAGGTTCAGCTATCTGAGGTTCGGCGGCGACGAACTCCGGCTGATGGGATTGACCCTGATCTACCTCGTACTCGCCGTCTTCCTGATCGCCATCGTGCAGCTTGGCGTGGCGCTCCTTGGCTTGCTGGCCTCGATCGCCGGCGAGGCGGCGACGACGTTCGTCCTTGCCGTCGCTGAACTGTTTTCCCTCGGCCTGCTCATCTTCGTTGGCATCAGGATGTCCCTGGCGCCGGTGATCACCTTTGATCGGGGCAAGCTGGCGGTATTCGAGTCCTGGGCGATGACACGTGGGCAATTCTGGCGGCTCGGGGGGGCGTATCTCCTGGCGGTTTGCTGCCTGGTCGTGCTGGCTGTCGTCACCCTGGTGGTGTTCTTCTGCCTCTCCTTGGCGGCCATGATGGCCACGGGGGGCGAGGTTGCTGATCTCGTGGCTATCCTGCGTGCGCGGGAGGTTACGGCAAGTAGCTACGCCAGCCCGTTCATGATCGCCTACGTGCTGATCGGTAGCCTTTTCACCGCCATGTATTACGCGGTCCTCGCGGCGCCCGGCGCCTTCGCCTATCGGGCGCTGAAGGATCCCAGCACGTCGCCGCCGGCCACAGCCGCCTAGGCCAGCCGCACGTCCCACGCATAGGCCAGGGCGCCGTCAGCGGTCCTGGGCTGCGCGAGAGCGATCAGGGCGCGCGCCTCCGCGCCCGATCCGCGCAGGATCCCGTCGCGTGCGTTCAGCGGCTCTCCCGGAAAGTACATCTGCGTGGTCAGCGGCCGGCCGCGTCCAGAGATCATGAAATGGATGTGCGACGTTCGCCCGCTGTAGGGGGCCGGCTTGATGGTCCGGAACCGGTAGCGGCCCTGGGCGTCCGCGAGGATCACCGCCGAGCCCTGGAAGTTCGGGTCGAGAGGCGCGCTGTTGCCGCCGTCGCCGGGATGCATGTACCGGCCCCGGCTGTTGGCCTGCCAGAGGTCCAGCTTGGCGCGCGCCACCGGCCGGCCCTGGATATCCAGCACCCGGCCGGTCACCTCGATCACCTGGCCCTCCGCCCGGGCGCTGCGGCCCGGCAGGCGGGTGAGGTCCCAGTCCTGATCGGCGGGGCGGGTGAGGGGGTAGTAGGGCCCTTCGGTCTGGCGGGGCGTAAGCTCGGCCGCCAGGACGTGGGGCGCGGCCAGCGACAGCCCGATCCCGGCCGTGAGGCCCCTTCGAGAGATTAGCATCCGCATCCTCCCTTTCGGAAGGAGTCTACGCCGTGCGACGCACGCTGCCCAGACGGTCGCGATGCCGCTGGAGCAGGCTGGCCAGGTAGCGGCCGGTCCAGCTCGCCGGATTGGCGGCCACCGCCTCGGGAGAGCCGAAAGCCACGATCTCGCCGCCGCCGTCGCCGCCCTCGGGACCGAAGTCGAGGATCCAGTCGGCGGTCTTCACCACGTCGAGGTTGTGCTCGATGACCACCACGGTGTTGCCCTGGTCGGCCAGTTCGTGGAGCACCTCCAGCAGCTTGCGGGTGTCTTCGAAATGCAGGCCCGTGGTCGGCTCGTCGAGAATGTAGAGGGTCTTGCCGGTGGCGCGACGCGATAGCTCCTTGGAGAGCTTCACCCGCTGGGCCTCGCCGCCGGAGAGGGTGGTGGAGGACTGGCCGACCTTCACGTAGCCCAGGCCCACGCGCTTGAGTGTCTGCATCTTCTCGCGCAGCACCGGAACGGCCTTGAAGAACTCGGCCGCCTCCTCGACGGTCATATCAAGAACATCCGATATACTCTTGCCTTTGAAGAGGATTTCGAGCGTCTCGCGGTTGTATCGCTTGCCGTGACAGACGTCGCAGGTGACGTAGACGTCCGGCAGGAAGTGCATCTCGATCTTGATCAGTCCGTCGCCCTGGCAGGCCTCGCAGCGGCCCCCCTTGACGTTGAAGCTGAACCGGCCCGGCCCATAGCCGCGCGCCTTGGACTCCGGCAGGCCCGCGAACCAGTCGCGGATCGGTTGGAAGGCCCCGGTGTAGGTGGCCGGGTTGGACCTCGGCGTGCGCCCGATCGGCGACTGATCGATGTCGATGACCTTGTCGAAGTGCTCCAGCCCCTCGATCCGCTCGTGCGGGGCGGGCCCGTCCGAGGCGTTGTGCAGCCGGCGGGCGGCGGCCTTGTAGAGGGTCTCGATGGTGAAGGTCGACTTGCCGCCCCCGGACACGCCGGTGATGCAGGTGAAGGTGCCTACCGGAATCTCGCCGGTGACGTGCTTGAGGTTGTTGCCGTGGGCGCCCACGACCCGCAGCATCCGCTTGGCGGAGAACGGCCGGCGCTCGGCCGGCACGGCGATTTCGCGCGCGCCGGAAAGGTACTGGCCGGTGATGCTGCGCGGCTCGGCCATGATGTCGGCCGGCTTGCCCTCGGCGATGATCTCGCCGCCGTGGACGCCCGCCGCCGGGCCCATGTCGATGACGTGGTCAGCGGTGAGGATGGCCTCCTCGTCGTGCTCCACCACCAGCACCGAATTACCCAGGTCGCGCAGGCCGCGCAGGCTTTCCAGCAGGCGTGCGTTGTCGCGCTGGTGCAGGCCGATGGACGGCTCGTCCAGGACGTAGAGCACGCCGGTAAGCCCCGAGCCGATCTGGCTGGCCAGGCGGATGCGCTGGCTCTCCCCGCCCGAAAGGGTGCCCGAGCCGCGCGAGAGGTTGAGGTAGTCGAGGCCGACGTTGACCAGGAACCGCAGGCGGTCGTTGATCTCCTTCAGGATCCGCCGGGCGATCTCCATCTGCTTGTCGGTCAGCTTGCCGTCGAGACTCTCGAACCATTCGCGGGCGTGGCGGATGGACAGCTGGGAGACCTCGCCGATGTGCGTGCCGGCGATCTTGACCGCCAGGGCCTCGGGCTTCAGGCGGTAGCCGGCGCAGGCCTCGCAGGGGGTCTCGGACTGATAGCGGCCCAGTTCTTCCCGCACCCAGGCGCTGTCTGTCTCACGCCAGCGGCGTTCCAGGTTCGGCAGCACGCCTTCGAAGGTCTTGTTGACCTCGTACTTGCGGGCGTTGTCGTCGTAGATGAAGCGGATCTTCTCGCCCTTGGAACCATAGAGGACCAGGTTGCGGGCGCCCTCGGGCAGCTTCCACCAGGCCTCGTCCATCGAGAATTCGTAGTGCCGCGCCAGGGCCTGCAAAGTCTGGGTGTAGAGCGGGGAGGGGCCGCGCGACCACGGCGCCACGGCGCCCTTGTGCAGGGACCTGTCCTTATCCGGCACCACCAGGTCGGCGTCGAAGGTCAGCTTCGCGCCCAGGCCGTCGCAGACCGGGCATGCGCCATAGGGGTTGTTGAACGAGAACAGCCGGGGCTCAATCTCGCTGATCGTGAAGCCGGAGACGGGGCAGGCGAACTTCTCGGAGAAGGTGATCCGGCGCGGTTCGGCCTCGCCCTCGGCCTTGTCGGCCCACTCCGCCACCGCGATGCCTTCGGCCAGCTTCAGAGCCGTCTCCAGGCTGTCGGCGTAGCGGGTCTCCATCCCGGCCTTGGTGACCAGCCGGTCCACGACGATGTCGATGTCGTGCTTGAACTTCTTGTCGAGGACGGGCGCGTCCTCGATGGGGAAATACTCCCCATTCACCTTCACCCGCTGGAATCCCTGCTTCTGCCAGCCGGCGAACTCCTTGCGGTACTCGCCCTTGCGGCCGCGCACGACGGGGGCCAGCAGGTAGAGGCGCTCGCCCTCCGGCAGGGCGGTCAACTTGTCGACCATCTGGCTGACGGTCTGGCTCTCGATGGGCAGGCCCGTGACCGGGGAGTAGGGCACGCCCACTCGCGCCCACAGCAGGCGCATGTAGTCGTGGATCTCGGTGACCGTGCCGACCGTGGAGCGGGGATTGCGGCTCGTGGTCTTCTGCTCGATGGAGATGGCCGGCGACAGGCCCTCGATGAGGTCCACGTCGGGCTTGCTCATCAGCTCCAGGAACTGGCGCGCGTAGGCCGAGAGGCTCTCCACATAGCGCCGCTGGCCTTCGGCGTAGATGGTGTCGAACGCCAAGGAGCTCTTGCCCGAACCTGAGAGCCCGGTCAGGACGACGAGCTCGCCGCGCGGGATATCGACGCTGATGTCCTTCAGATTGTGCTCGCGCGCACCCCGCACGCGGATGAAGTTCTGCTGGTCGGCCATCTTGTCCCGGAAACAATCAGCCGCCGCCGGAAGGTCCGGGGGCGGGACGGGCTAATGTAGTCATGCAAGTCGTGGATACCACGAGAACGCATGGGGAACAAAGGCCGTGCGGCGATGAGTTTCGAGATCGCCCTGCTTCATCGGCATCCTGACCGGGTCGCGGAGATCGCCGAGGGCTACCTCGCGGAGTGGCCCGAGTGGTACGGGCCGGGGGGTCCGGGCGATGCTTTGGCCGATCTGACCGCGCGGGCGGCGGGCGAGGGATTGCCGCTCGGCCTGATCGCGCTAACCGAGGGAAGGGCGGTCGGCGCCTGCGCCATCGCGCCGACCTCCATCGCCAGCTACGCACACCTGACGCCGTGGCTGGTGGGCTTGTGGACCAACCCGCCTCTGCGGCGGCGGGGGATCGGCGCAGCGCTCATCATGGCGTCCCGCCCGGCGGCGGCCCAGATGGGCTACCGATGGCTCTATGCCGCCACCTCCACGGCCGCCGGCCTGCTGGCGCGGGATGGCTGGTCGCTTGTCGCAACCGACGGTGGGCAAGCGATCTTCAGCGTCGGCGTCTAGCATCACCGCGCCTACTTGCCGGCGATCAGGTCCTCCACGTCGAACACCCGTCCGTTGGAGATCACCTTGCGGACGTTGGCGGTCGCCGAGATGTCCCGGCGAGGATCGCCGGCCACCAGGATGATGTCGGCAAGCTTGCCCGCTGCGATCACGCCCGCGTCCAGGCCCAGGACCTGCGCAGGGGTGACCGTCGCCGACTGCAGGGCCTGGAAGGGCGTCAGCCCCCCCTGCACATAGGTGGCGATCTCGGCGTGCATCTTGATCGCGAGCGACGTGTCGGTGCCGGCCACGATCTGGGCTCCGGCCGCATGGATGCGGTGGACGGCCTCGGCGTTGGCGGCGCGGCTGACCGCGATCCCCGGCGCGATGTCACCGTACACGAAGGCCCGGGCCCACGCGGGATAGAGCGACAGTCGTGGGTCGTCGTCACCCCCAGGAGGCCGCTGCATGAAAGCGAAGCCCCCGCCGAAAATGGTGGGCGAGATCACGCGCCGGCTCTCGCCGAACAGCGCCACCATATCCTGGTAGAAGCGCCCCTGCGGCCCCTGCTTCGGCGAATAGCCGCGCCGGCTGGTGGCGCCGACGTGTTCGGTGGAGTCCACGCCGGTGAACGCGGCCGGGTAGATTTCGTGGGTGGTCACGGGGACTCCCATCTCGTTGTGGGCGAACTCGGTGATGCGGCGCTGCCCCACGTCCGTCATGCGAACGTAGCTTTTCAGCAGGTCATACTTCAGCGCCGCGGCGCGCTTCAGTTCGAGTTCGAGGTGGGCGGGCCCGGAGATGGCGACGCCCATCTTGTAGTAGACGCGCTGCCATTCCATCAGCTGGCCGGTGGCGTAGATGCGCGGGGCGATCAGGACGCCGGCCTCGCTCTCCTCACGGTTCTTGACCCCTTCGTAGACCTGGTTGCCGGGGGTGCGGAGGGTGGTGACGCCGTAGGCCAGCCAGGCCTTGTAGTAGTTTGCGCCGAAGTCCTTCTGCGTGTGGGTATGGAATTCGATCAGGCCGGGAATGGCCGTCAGGTTCGAGCCATCCACCACCTTGGCGCCGCCGGCGTGAAGCGCCGGATCGTGCGGTCCGACGGAGGCGATGCGGTTGCCGTCGATGACGATGTCGACGTTGGCCTGGGTCCTGTCGGTGATCGAATCCACCATCTTGCCGGCATGGACGACGACCCGCCCCGCGGGCTTGGCCAGGGTGTAGGTCAGATCCAGCGGGACCTCGGTGATCTGGCCGGTCTCGACATCGACCCTCTTCAGCTTGGCGTCCGACTGGAAGAGGATGGTCCTGGAATCTCCCGACCAGGAAGGCGAGTGGGCGATCTCCGAGGTCAGGCTGCGAGGGGGCCCCAGCGGCGCGCCGTCGGGCGATACCGGCCAGATCCGCAGGACGCCTTCGTAGATCGCCGCCATCTTCTGGCCGTCGGGCGACCAGGCCGGGCCGCCGCCGCCCCGCGTGTCGATGGAAAGGTTCTCGACGGGAACCCGCCAGATGGGGTCGGCTGCCCGGTCCGAGGGATAGACCGCGATCTGGTTGGTGCCTTCCCGGAAGCTCTTCGAGAACGGCAGCGTCAGGCCTACCGCCACGTGCTTGCCGTCGGCCGACCAGGTCGGACGGCCGGGCTGGTCCAGGCTGGGGCTCAGGAAGGTGACCTCGCCGCCGGCCACCTGGACGACCGCCAGCCGCCCAACGCCCCACATGCCGTCGACGGCGATGAAGGCGATCCGCGTCCCGTCCGGCGACCAGACCGCTTCCAGGGGCTGGAGATCGAGGTTGGTTAGCCGGGCGTCCCTGCCGGACACGACATCCCGAATCCAGAGCTGCAGGAACCCGCCGCCCTTGTCCGACGAATAGACCAGCTTCGAGCCGTCCGGCGACCAGGCGGGATCCTCATCGGCGGCCGCGTCGCGGGTCAGGTTCTCGGCGGGCGCGCCGCCGGCCACGGGGGCCAGGTAGATGTCGCCGACTGCCGCGAAGGCGATCTTGGTTCCGTCCGGTGACAGGGCCGGGCGCTGGATGCCCAGCACCTTGCGTGGGGCGGTGGAGTCGAAATCGCGTTTGACCTTGTCGTAGACCGGCCGCGTGACCTCCAGCGCGGCGGAGAACGCCACCGTCTTCGGCGCGGCGCCGCCGGCCGAGCGCTTTCGGATCTTGCCGTCGGACACGTAATAGAATCCGCCGTCGTTCGGCAGCCACGAGACGCGGAACGGAAAGACGTTCTCGGCGCCCGAGACGGTCTTGCCGTCGATCTCCAGACGGCTGGACTTGGCGTCGGCCGCCACATAGGCCAACTGGCCTGATGGTCCCCAGGACGGCGCAGTCACCGCCCCCGCCACACGACGCATCTCGCGCTCCTGCGGCGATCCCAGCGCAGTCGCGTAGATGGCCGACACCTGGCCGCGGGCGCTGGCGTAGGCGATCTCCTTGCCGTCCGGCGACCAGGTTGGCAGGCGATTTTCGAAGGCGTTGTTCGTCACCCGCGCCAGCCGCCCGGTGGCGACCTCCAGGGTCCAGATATTGTAGCTGTCCTTGCCCGGTTCGCCCCGGTCCGAGGCGAAGGCGATCTTGGTCCCGTCGGGGGACCAGGCCGGATCGCGGTCGTCGTAGGCGCCCGTGGTCAGCTTCCTGTTGTCCGAGCCGTCGGGCTTGATCGTCCAAAGGTCGTAGCCGCCGTCGCTGAAGGCGAAATAGGCGATGGTCTTCCCGTCCGGCGACCACACCGGCTGGCGGGCGTCGCTGAACAGATCGGTGATGCGGCGCGACGGACCCCCTGCCGCCGGGGTGACCCAAAGGCTGCCCACCAGATCGCTCACCACCCAGGCGCCGTCCGGCGAGATCGACACCGCCATGGACGTGCCCTCGGTGACGGTGACATCGACGCGGACGTCGCCGGGCGAAAGCCTGGGCGGGTCCGGCGGGGTCTGAGCCCCCGACGCGCCGCTCGCGCCCAGCGCGACGGCCATGGCGAGCGATATGAAGAGTTCGGGACGCTTCACTGGGCTCTCCTCCGGTTCAACTTTGGCCGCCGGCGGCTTGGGATCGTCCGCGCTATGCGAGGTTCCATGATGGCGGGCGACCAGGGATACCTTCTTGGCCTCAGAACGTCACCTTGACCGTAGCGTAGCAGAAGCCGCCGCCGGCGCTGTCGGGGAGTACTGGTTGTAGTCGGGGAAGGGGAGCGCGATAGGTCCGGCGCCGCACCCGTGCGCGCTTACAGCGTAATCCGTACGCAAACGGTCAAACCTGGCAGGGATTCTCGGCTAGAACTGACGGGTGATCCCCACCTGCACCACCGGGAAGTAGCGCAGCCTGCGGGCGTCGTCGCGGACGTCGGCCTCCTCCTGTGCCAGACGGGCCTGGAAGTTGGGGTCGGTGGCGAGCGTCCCGCCGCTGGCGATCAGATCGACGCTCGGATCCTTGGAGAAGGCGACGCCGGCCACGGCCCGGAAGCCCCAGCCACCGGTTCCGGAGAAGGTGTTGTCGTAGCCGAGGCCGAGAAAGGGCTGCAGCTTGGACATCCTGGCCTCGCCCGTGATCTCGCCGATCTGGGCGGGGGTGAAGCTCTGGCCGCCGATGTCCACAGTGCCCGTGGGCCGGGCGTCCAAGTCCAGTTTCCGCGTGCCGTAATAGGCGCCGGCGCTGACCATCAGCGGCCCGCCGCCGGGATGGAAGTCGGCGAAGGCGCCGCCGGTGAAGGACTTCAGCTTGCTGTCGTATTCCACGCCCGAATAGTCGCGGTCGTAACCGAACCGCATCCAGTCGAGGTCGCCACGCAGCACCAGGCTCTCCGAGGCCTTCATCTGGACCGAGGCGCCGACGCCCGGCGTGCCCAGTTGGGCACCCACCGCCACCCCGGTGGATTGGGCGAAGGCCGAGCCGGCGCACAGGCTGACGACGGCCGCGAGGGCGAGGGCGTGCTGACGCAAGAAGGAGGTCTCCCGGTGGATCTGCCGGTCACAAACTCCTGAAGCGTCGGATAGTTCTTACTTGGCCGCAGCCTCCTGCGCCTGGCGCAGCACACGCAGGGCGTTTCCGCCCCAGAATTTCGCCACGTCCTCCTTGGTGTAGCCGGCGTCCATCAGCTTCTGCGTCACCATCGGATAGGCGGTGACGTCGTTGAGGCCCTCCACCCCGCCGCCGCCGTCGAAGTCGCCCGAGAGGCCCACGGCGTCGATGCCGCCTACGGTGATGGCGTGGAAGATGTGCTCCATGACCTGGTCGATGTTGGCGCGGGCCGCGGGCAGCCGCCGGTCGATCGCCTCGCGCTCGGCGATATAGGCGACCTGCCGGGCCTGATTGCGCGGGCCGGGATATTTGCGGTTGAGCTCGGCCAGGGCCGCCGCTCGCGCGGGATCGGGCGCGCCCTCGACCATGTAGCTGGAGAAGACGTTGATCTGCACCACCCCGCCGCGCCGGGCGATGAAGCGGAGCAACAGGTCGGAGATGTTGCGCGGGTGGTCGAACACCGCCTTCACCCCCGAGTGGGTCATGATGATCGGCGTGCGGGAATAGGCGGCCATTTGCTCGGCCGCGAGGTCGGTGGCGTGTGAGCCGTCGATCAACACGCCCAGGCGGTTGGCCTCCTCCACCCATTGGCGTCCCAGCGGCGAGAGGCCGCCCCACTCGGTCCCCTTGGGGTCGGTGGAGCTGTCCGCCAGGTCGTTGTTGGTCTGGTGCGCCGGGCTCATCACCCGCACGCCCAGTCGATGGAAGGTCCGCATCAGGCTGAGGTCCTTGCCCACCGGATAGCTGTTCTCCATCGACGGGATCACGAATTTCCGTCCCGCCTTCGCCGCCGCCAAGGCCTCGTCGGCGGTCAGGGTGAGGGCGAATTCCTTGCTGTGCCGCGCCGCCATCTCGCGGATCTCGGTCAGCCGGTAGAGCGCGAAGTCCCGCGCCGCCGCATAGCCCTCCGGCGTCCGCGGCCCCTGAGGGGTGAACACCGCGAAGAAGCCCCCGTCCACCCCGCCCTCGACCATGCGCGGGTAATCCACCTGGCTGCCGTCCATCTCGGGGCTGTGACGGTCAAGTATGCTCCAGCCCGGCCGGCCGAGCAGGGCCGGGGTGTCGAAATGGCTGTCCATGACGACGGCGTCGCGGTGCGCGGCGCGGGCCGCTGGCGAGATGGCCTGGGCCAGGGCGGGCAGGGGGGTGGCGGCGATCAGGGCCGCGAGGATCAGGGCGCGCGTCAACGGGCTCTCCGAAGCAGTGTCGGGAGAGTTCTAGAGTGGAGCTTGGGCGGGGTCGATGGGGGAGCGCGACCCCTCATCCGGCCACTTCGCGTCCACCTTCTCCCACGAGGGGAGAAGGGTCCTTCAGGCCGAGCTTCGCCAGGGGAGGTCCGAGAGGCTGGGCCCCGTTTCGGGAACGGGGTCGCCCTCGGCCTCTTCCTCCTCGGCGGCGCCGTCGCGACCCAGGGCGCGGCGCAGGCGGGCGATGTGCTGCTCGACGGGCAGGTCGAGGAAGTCCGGGGCCTCGACCTCGCGCTCCAGCCACGCGCCGGCCCGCTCCAGGATGTAATCGACCTCGGTGTCGCCGACCTCGGGGTCCGTAAAGGCGAAATGCTCCATCGCCTCGCGGACGCGGTGGCGATGTTGGCTTATCTCGGCGCGGCGCCCCTCGGCCACCTGCTCGCGATCCTCGACGAGGCGCCGGCGGAAGCCGTCCAGCAGGCGGGCCTCCAGGGCCAGGCAATGGCGGACGGAGCGCGAGACTCGCTCGAAGCTGCGGGCGAGCTGGTTGGCTGTGGCGTCGTCTTCGGCCGCCGCCACCCTGGCCTGCAGATCGCGCGCCACCGAGAGGCCAAGCTCGGCCAGCTCGCGGAGGATTCCGCTGTTGCGGTCTGGGGCGGCGTTGGACACGAACAAAACGAGAACATAGAGCGGGGCGGGAGTCAAGGTTTTTGGTGGGTCGGCGAACGTCGGCTTTCGACCCTTGGGCGACGTTGGGAAGGTCCGCTTATGAGAGAGCCCACTCATTTTGGGGATAACGGCAGTTCTGTAGGCGTTCCAACAACCACCCGCGCCTGGTTTCTGGCCGGGAACCTGAGCGGAAATGGCACGTTATGTCGGAAGTCCGACACTCCAGAACTCGGGCGCTTGATGCTGCCTGCGCGGAAATGCGATGCCCCAAGTACTCATCGTGGACGACGAGCCGGAGATTCTGGAGATCATCCAGGAGGCGCTCCAGTCGCGAGGGGTGCAAGTGAAGGCGGCGCTGGATGACCAGGAGGCCCTAGCGCTCCTTGAGCAGGAGGCGAGGGAAATGGCCGTCCTGGTCACCGACATAAATCTTGGCGTTGGCGTAACCGGCTTCGATCTGGCTCGCAAAGCGCGTGAAATCAATCCGAGCCTGAAGGTGGTGTACATAACCGGCAACCCTGAGCCGGTGAAACGCTATGGGGTGGACGGGGCGTTGCTGATTGAAAAACCGTTCGCTCCCGACGAATTCGCCGAGACGGTCGTAGCGCTTGTGCAGCCCCGGAACGAGAACGTGGACGCGGCGGGCTGATCGGCCAATTCGCCTGAGTTCGGCTTCCACGCCTTTGGGCCGCGACGATCGAGATGCTGATGTCCGCTTCCCACCCATTGCGGTCGTTGGAAGAGCCCTCCCGGCAGAGGCATTCTCGTCGATGCGCCAATCGCCCGTCAGTCTGGCTTGTGGGAGGACTACCGATGCGACGATTGCCGCTACGACCGTTGGTATTCATACCCATCTACATCGCGCTCGGCTTCTTCGTGCCGGCCTACGCCGTCAACACCGGGGGTATCGACGCCCTCTCCCTGGCGATGGCCGCGATATTTGTGTGCACGCTGCTTCACGTGACGTGGATTTGGCGGGCTTTGGCTTTCGCTGCGGGCCATGACCCTACGAGAGGTCCGCGCCGACTTGCCAGGGCCCGCCCACTAGCGCTCGCCGTCGCTCTGGCGACGGTCCTCGTCTTCGCTATCGCTTGGCTAGTCCCCCCACTAGCGCCCCTCGGACCGGAATGGCTGGCCGCTGTCGAGCCGTTCCTCATCTTTGCAATGGTCGTTGGGTTCTTCATGCTCGCTTGGTGCGCAGCACGCACGGTTTGCGACGCCGAGGTTGAGAGCGGCGCTCCATCACACGCCGCCATCGGTACCTTTCTTGCGCTGCTCTATCTCGTTATCGGCGCGCCATTCGTCTACGGCCGCCTAAGAGCGCTTGGCGCGGGCCCACTTACCAACAGTCCAAGGGCCGCTTAGGAGCGACGGTCGCGCGGCGTTCGGGTCACAGGTCAGGGGCACCGGCGGCGTAGGTCCGCTTCCCACCCATTGCAGGCGTTCAGGGTATCGGGTCGCCGTGACCGAAGCTGGCGAGCTGGTGCTCAACTTCCCGGAGCGTTTCTTGCAGCTGGGCGATCAGACGCGTGTTGTCGATGAATGCTCCGCCTTTTCCGATGGAGCTTGGCGGAACACTCAGGATTTCAAGCTGGCGCACGAGGTCCGCTTTAGCTGCCAGCAGCTGATCGCGAAGCGGAAGCTCCGGTTTGGGTTTGCGCCACCACATGTTGCGACCGTAGCGGGATCGAGGTCCAATGTCCGCAATCCACCCATTGCGGACCTTGCTCGTCTCACGAGGAGGGCTCCCGCCGGTGTTTCAGAATCCACAGGCTCAGGGGCAGATTGATAGCCACGGCTGTGATCACGCCGGGCGCATATCCACCTAACAGGATAGCGGCGGGAACGTGGGGGACGATCACGTTCGCCAGGAAAACCGAGGCCAGCAACTTCAGGGCCAGCCACCCCTGCGGCTCGCGCCGAGTATTGGCCGCCCAAGCCAGCACTGCGCCGACGGCCGCTGTCAAAAGCACGAGCGCCATCTGAAACTCGATAACCGTCGGGAACTGCAGCGCAGGCCAGGTCAACTGAGCCAGCTGCATCGCCTCCAGTCGGCTGAACGGATAGCTGACGCCCTCCTCGGCGTTGTGCACGAGCACCGCGAGGAATAGCAGCAACGAAGCCCGCCGCCGCGTACGGAGCCGATCAAGCCGCCGCCCAAGGTCCATAAGCTAGCCTAGTACGTCCGCGATGGCCCGCTAGCCAGCCTTAGAGGTCCTTGGAGCGGCTGTGGGACGTCCAAGCCAAATTGGCCATTGACGCAGAACCTTGATCGCCGATGTTGCAGCCAACGAAAAGTCCTGGGGAGAGTGATGGCGGCCGCGATTGATTTGCCGCGTCTGCTGCGCATCGGCGGCGGCGCCTCGCAAGAGATCGGGCAGGTCCTGGAGCGCCTCGGACTGAGCCGGCCGCTGATCGTCACCGACGCCTTCCTGGTGGACACCGGGCGGCTGGAGCCGATCACCGACAGCCTGGAGAAGGCCGGGATCGCGGCGCGGGTGTTCTCCGAAACCGTGCCCGACCCGACGGTGGCCTCGATCGAGGCGGGCGTCGAATTCCTGAAGGCGGGGGATCACGACTGCGTCGTCGCCTTCGGCGGCGGCAGCCCCATCGACAGCGCCAAGGCCATCGCGGTGGTGAGCGCGTTCGGCGGCCGGGTCGCCGACTACAAGACCCCGCACCTGCAGAACGAGCCGGGCCTGCCGATCATCGCGATCCCGACCACGGCGGGCACGGGGTCGGAGGCCACGCGCTTCACGATCATCACCGACGAGGCGACGGACGAGAAGATGCTCTGTCCCGGCGTGGGCTACCTGCCGGTGGCGGCGCTGGTGGACTTCGAACTCACCCTCACCAAGCCCAGGCGGCTGACGGCCGACACGGCGATCGATTCCCTGACCCACGCGATCGAGGCCTATGTCTCGCGCCGGGCCAATCCGTTCTCGGACCAGATGGCGCTGGCCGCGATGCGAGCGATCGCGCCCAATCTGCGGCTGGTCTACCGGGACGGTTCGCACCGCGAGGGGCGTGAGGCGCTGATGCTGGGCGCCACCCTGGCCGGGATCGCCTTCTCCAATTCCTCGGTCGCGCTGGTGCATGGGATGAGCCGGCCGATCGGCGCCCATTTCCATGTCCCGCACGGCCTGTCGAACGCGATGCTGCTTCCCGCGGTGACCGAGTTCTCCGCGCCAAGCGCGCTGCGCCGCTACGCCGATTGCGCCCGCGTCATGGGCGTGGCGAAGGGGGAGGAGGGGGATCAGTCCAGCGTCGCCCGGTTGCTGGCCGAGCTGGCTCAGATCAACCGGGATCTGGAGGTCCCGACGCCGCAGGCCTACGGGATCGATGAGTCCAAGTGGAACTCTGTCCTTCCCGTGATGGCCGAACAGGCGCTTGCCTCCGGGTCTCCCGGCAACAATCCTCGCGTGCCGAGCGTCGGCGAAATCATAGGGATGTATCGCCAGGTGTGGTCCGCCGGAGCAATGCGATGAACGCCGCCCCGCCGATCCAGCGGCCGACAGGCATCCGTTCCGGCGCCGAGTTCGTGATGCCGACAATGAAATAACAGCTTCGCGGGCGTCCGCGTAGGCCAGGGGGAAACGCATGTTCAATCAGCTTGTGACGCCGGTCGGTGAATCGCTGGCGCTATCATTTCTCGTCGCTGCGCTGCCGCTGGCCGTTGTGCTGGTGATGCTGGGCATACTTCGCCGCCCGGCGTGGCAGGCCTCGCTGGCGGGCCTGGCGACCGGCCTCGTCGTGGCGACTCTTGTCTGGAAGTTTCCCGTCCCGCTGGCCCTGAACAGCGCCGCCGCGGGCGCAACGTTCGCGCTCTGGCCGGTCCTGTGGATCGTGTTCAACGCCCTCGTCCTCTACAACATCACCCAGAAGAGCGGACGTTTCACGGCCTTCCGGATCTGGGTCGTCCAGCACCTGCCCAATGACCGCCGGGTCGTCCTGGTCGTCGTCGGCTTTTGCCTGGGATGCCTGCTCGAAGGGGTGGCCGGCTTCGGAACACCGGTCGCCATCACCAGCGCCCTGCTGATCGCCCTCGGCTTCCCGGTCCTGGAAGCGCTGATGTTCACGCTGATCTTCAACACCGCGCCCGTGGCCTTCGGGGCCTTGGGATCGCCCGTGACGACCCTGGCGGCCGTGACCCAGCTGCCGGTCCACGACCTGGCGTCGATGATCGGCCGCCAGCTGCCGTTCCTGGCGCTGCTGCTGCCGTTCTATGTGGTCGGGATCTACGCCGGCTGGCGCTCGCTGAAGACCTTGTGGCCCGTGCTGCTGGTCGCCGGCGGCTCCTTCGGGTTCGCCCAGTTCCTGGCGTCCAACTATCTTGGCTACGAGCTGACGGACGTG
Source organism: Caulobacteraceae bacterium (assembly GCA_947476555.1). GTDB lineage: Bacteria > Pseudomonadota > Alphaproteobacteria > Caulobacterales > Caulobacteraceae > Phenylobacterium. The sequence continues at coordinate 54,078 of CANJRI010000003.1, read as the reverse complement.
ATCTCGGCGCTCGGCTGCCTGATCTGCACCCTGGCGTTCCTGAAGGTCTGGAAGCTTCCCCACGATCCGGCCTTCGCGCTGGACCTTTCGCCGGAGCTGCGGGCCGAGCAATCGCCCGTGCCGACCTGGCAGGGGTGGGTGCCATGGATCGCGCTGTCGGCGATCGTGATCGTCTGGACCACCCTGGCGATCAACCTCATTGGCCAGACACCCGTGGAATGGCCCGGGCTCCACAACGCGGTGTTCATCACCATCTACGACCGGCCCTACGCGGCGATCTGGAACTTCCAGCCGCTGGCCGCCGGCACGGCGATCCTGCTGACCAGCATCCTCATCGGGCTCTGGGTCCGCATCGGCTTGCGCGGCTACCTCGCCTGCGTGAAGGAAACCCTCGTCCAGGTCAGGCTGGCCGCGCTGACAGTGACGGTGATCGTCGCCCTCGCCTATGTGATGAACTACTCGGGAATGACCTATACCCTGGGGATGGGCGTCGCCTCCGTGGGACCCATATTCCCGCTCGTCTCGGCGTTTCTCGGATGGGCCGCGGTCTTCCTGAGCGGCAGCGACACCTCGGGAAATGCGCTGTTCGGCAATCTCCAGGTGGTGGCCGCGAACAAGCTCGGCCTCGACCCGGTGCTGATGGCGGCGACGAACTCATCGGGCGGCGTCATGGGCAAGATGATCTCGCCCCAGAACATCGCGACGGGTACGGCCGTCACCAATCTGAAGGGCCGCGAAGGCGAGGTGCTGGCGAAGACCTTCAAGCACAGCATCTTCCTCACCTTCCTGCTGGGGCTGTTGGTGATGCTGCAGCAGTACGTGCTGACCTGGATGGTCCCGCACTGACAGGCGCGGGCACTTGTCCGGCTCTGCCGGGAATTCGATTGAAATAACGGCGCTACCGCCGCACCTTGTCGCCGATTGTCTTACCAACCACCGGCGACCGCCGCGAAGAGAACAGGGGATGACAGGGATGAAAAGCTCACGACGCCGGCTTTGCATCGGCCTCTCGATCGCGGGGCTTTTGATCGCTCCCGGCGCGACGGTCACAGCCCAGGCGCCCGCGCCGGCCATGCAGGTGGCGCGCCTCGCCCAGGAAGTGGAACGGGCGGAATCCCTGCGAGCGGTCAAGCGGCTGACGATGGTCTACGGGCAGTACGCCCAGGCCGGCATGTGGCGCGAGATGGCGGGCCTGTTCTCGACCTCGGGCGAGATGGTACACGGCGACAACCGCGCGAGCGGCGTCAACGGCATCCACCAGCTGATCCGTAACACCTACGGCGAAGGGCAGGAGGGCCTGCCAAACGCAGCCTTCAATACCCGGCTGCTGAGCACGCCGGTGGTGATCCTGTCCGCCGATGGCATGCGCGCCACGGCGCGCTACCACGACTTCGGAATCGATGGCCGCTACGGCGGCAAGGCGACCTGGAGCGGCGGCATCCAGGAGAACAAATACGTCAAGGAGGGCGGCGTCTGGAAGTTCGCCACCTTGCACTACAACGCCATCTTCGGCGGCAGCTACGAGGACGGGTGGCGCAGCCTCAAGCCGACGTCGCCGATCATCGACTATAGCTTCGGCCCGAAAACGGCCGGCGAGCCCTTGTCCGCCAATCCGATCTATCCGGCGGTGGCGGCGGTGAGCCCGGCGCAGGCCGGCGCGCGCCTGCAGACCCTTGAGCGCCGGATCAGCGCCATGGTCGACGAGGACAAGGTCCTCAATCTGCAAAGCGCCTACGGCTACTATCTGGACCGCAAGATGTGGGACGACGTCGCCGACCTGTTCACCGCCGACGCGGTGATCGAGGACGCGGAGATCGGCATCTATCAGGGCGCGTCCGGCGTCCGTCGCTGGCTGGCCACCATGGGCCCCGCCGGCCTGAAGCGCGGCGAGGCCAACGACCGGCCGCAGTTTGGCTTCATCGTCGATGTCGCGCCGAACGGGATCGAGGCCCGCACCCGCGGCATCCAGATGACCCAGCTGGGCAGCGTCGACACCGGCGAGGCGTCGCTCGGCTTCCAGGTGCTGGAAGGCCGCTTCGTGAAGCAGGGCGGAATCTGGCGCATCCGCGAGATGCGCACCTTCCCGGTGATGAACACCGACTACTATCAGGGCTTCAACAAGAGCCGCTTGGCCGCGCCGACGCCGCCGGCGGACGCCCGGCCGGACCGCGGTTCGCCGGACGCCGCCGCCGTGAAGGCGGGCGGCGCGGTCGCGGATATCTTCTACACGCACCCGGTGACGGGGCGCCCGACGGCCTATCCCGCTGGCGTGAAGGTCGTGGGACGGACCCGGCTGACGCCCGCTCTGGCCACGCCGCCCGCCGCTCCGACGGGCAGCCTGGAACAGCGCATCGCCGAGGCGCGCCGCGGGCTCAGGGTCGCGCTCGCCTATCAAGGCGCCGAGAACGTCACCAACGCCTTCAGCTGGTGGCTGGACGATTTCGCCTGGGACAAGGCCTCGGCCCTGTTCCACGCCAAGGGCTGGCGCGGGAAGTACATGGTGGGCTTCTACGAGGGCCCCGAGAACATCCTGACCGCCGAGACGGCGATGTACGGGAAGACCTCGCCGACCCGCACCGGCGCGGCCCTGCACTACCGCCCGCAGCCGGTGATCACCGTCAACGAGGACGGCACCCATGCCGACGTCCGCGCCCGCCTGATGAACATCGGGCATCGCTGGGGCGGGGAGGCCGGGGTGTTCATGGCGGGCATGTATCCGAACGATGGGGCGAGGCTCGAAAACGGGACGTGGAAGGTCTGGACCCTGGCGATCGACGAGCCCTATCTGCCGTCGAACGGCTGGAAGGGCGGCTGGTCGCGGCCCGCCCCGCCGCGGCCGCTCGACCCGAACGCGCCGCCGCCGGGAACGACGGGGATCTTCAAGAAGATGACCGACGTCATCAAGCCGACCCTGCCGATCGCCGCCATGAAGCTTCGCCAGCGCGGTTTCGTGCCCGGCCCCGAGCTGATCGAGTGGCCGAACATCAAGCCGATGTGGTTCCACTACAAGAACCCGGTCAGCGGGCGCGAGCCGCCGAACTACTGCGCGGATGTGCGCACCTGCGAGACGGAATTGCAGGCCAAGGCGGGGGCGACCACCCAGCGGGCGTCGAACTGAGGGGGCTCAGGCCCGCTTGTTCAGGGTGATCGCCGTCGCCGAACCGGCGGCGGGGGCGGCGCCGTCGGCGCCATAGGCGTTGCCCTTGCCGCGCTGGACGGAGACCTCGTCGGCGATGGCGCGCACCAGGCCCTCGGTGACGGTCTTGGCGGCGTTCAGGGCCCGGCCCTGGCGGGCGAGGACGGCGTCGAAGGCCTCGGTGGCGCGCACCAGGCGGCCGCGCAGCTCGTTGGGGACCCCGCCGATCAGGGCGGGATCGGCCCGCACGCGGCTGGATTCGTGGCGGTAGAGGTTGGCGAGGCGCTGGGTCTCCTCCAGGCCGTCGGCGGCGTCCTGCGGGCGACGACCCTCGAAAGCCAGGGCCTGTTCGACCATCAGCTGGGTGAGGCGTTCGGTGAGCACGATCAGTTGCTCGACCCGGTCCTGGGGATTGAGGGCGGCCAAGGCCATCAGGAAAGTCCCTGCATCTTGAGCATCTCGCGCTGGACGGTGTCGGCCAAGCCAATCCCGCCCGAGCGGGTCATCTGCTTGCCGAGCGCCTCGGTCATCACAGACTGGAACATCTTCTCGCCGGCCCCGCCGCCGAACGGGCCCTCGGCGTCGAGGCCCTCGAACATCGGCTGCAGCATGATCGACATGAACTGCGCTTCGAAATCCTGGGCGGCCTTGTGGATGCGCGCGCGCTGAAAGGCGGCGGGATCGGTGTTCGGCGCGAGGGCGGCGAGCGGATCCATGCTCACATCACCTCGATCTCGGCCTGCAGGGCGCCGGCCGCCTTGATGGTCTGCAGGATCGAGATCATGTCGCGCGGGGTCACGCCCAGGGCGTTCAGGCCGTTTACAAGGCTCGCCAGCGAGGCGCCCGAGCCGACGGTCAAGAACTGGCGACCGGTTTCCTCGTCCACGGCGATGTCGCTCTGCGGGACCACGGTGGTCTGGCCGGTGCGGGCGAAGGGCGGCGGTTGGCTGACGGCCGGCTGCTCGCGCACGGTGATGGTCAGGTTGCCCTGCTGGATCGCCACGGTGGAGACGCGCACCGCCTCACCCATGACGATGACCCCGGCCACCTCGTCGATCACCACCTTGGCGGGGGAGTCCGGCTCGACGGTGAGGTTCTCGATCTGGGCCATGAAGCCGATCACGTCGCGCCCGGGCGTGAGGCTGACGATGGTGGGGTTCTCGGCGACAGCCGTGCCCGGATATCTGGCGTTCACCGCCTCGGCGACCCGGCGGGCGGTGGTGAAGTCGGGATTGCGCAGGGTCAGACGCATCTGGTCCATGCGGGCCAGCTGGAAGCCGACCTCACGTTCGACACTGGCCCCGCCGGCGATGCGGCCCGCGGTGGGCACGCCCTTGGAGACGGTGGAGCCCGAGGCGCCGGACGCACTGACCGAGCCGGTCTGCACGGTGCCTTGCGCCGCCGCGTAGGTATTGCCATCGGCCCCCAGGAGAGGGGTCACCAGCAAGGTGCCGCCCAGCAGGCTCTTGGCGTCCCCCAGGGCCGAGACCGAGACGTCGATCTGCGAGCCGGTGGCCGCGAACGGCGGCAGCTTGGCTGTGACCATCACCGCGGCCACGTTCTTGGTGTTCAGCTGGGCGTCGCGGGTGTTGACCCCCAGGCGCTCCAGCATGGCTTCCAGGCTCTGCTGGGTGAAGGGGGCGTTGCGCAGGGCGTCGCCGGTGCCGTTCAGGCCGACGACGATGCCGTAGCCGACCAGCTGGTTCTCACGGACGCCCTCGAATTCGACGATGTCCTTGATGCGGGACTTCGCGAAGGCCGGAGACGCGGCCAGCGCGGCGGCGGCGATCAGGGCGAAGGAACGGAGGTGGCGTTTCATCGCCCGCGGCCATGCGATCTCCGTGCCAAGCTGAATGATGCAGAAAAATCAACGAAAACAGCATGGAGAGAAGCTGCGCCGCGAAACCGGGCCGGCAGAAATTGCCGCCTATTAACCATACTGCAAGTTTGGCCCCCGATGCTGAACCTGAAGTTGTGAGGGGTTCGGCGTATCGCCATGAAGGTCAACGGCACGGGCGGGGTCTCGCAGCCAGGCAATTCGAAGGCGAGCCGGCCAGCGGAAGGGCAGGGGTTCCGGATCGCGGGCCCCGAGGCTGGTCCCGGCCAGGTCGCGGCCACCTGGGCTTCCTCCGGGGTGGTGGGCGTCGCGGCCCTGATCGCACTGCAGGATGTGCGCTCGGCGACCGAGCGTCGCCGCCGTTCCGTGGGCCGCGCCGGCCGTATCCTGGACGTGCTGGAAGGCCTCAAGATCGCGCTGCTGGATGGCGAGATAGGGCCCGCCGACCTCGAGGCCCTGCGCAAGGCGGTGCGTGAGGAGCGGGCGGCCACCGAGGACCCCAAACTGGAGGGTCTGCTCGACGAGATCGAGACCCGCGCCGAGGTCGAACTGGCCAAGCTGGAAATGGGGCGTGCGGCGTAATTGCACGACTTCAGCGATGACGTTGAAACCGTCGAACTATTTGCTATACACCCGGCGCGTGTCTGAAGGTGGGCAAGGGGCGTGAGGCTTTCATGAAGACAGCCGCAGTTCTGGCTGACAGTCCTGAATATCGTCCTTCCGAGGACGAAGAGTTCATGAACGAGCGCCAGCTTGAGTATTTCAAGCAAAAACTCTTGCAGTGGAAAGAAGACATTCTCCGCGAATTTCGCGAGACGCTGTCCCATCTCCAGAACGAGACCGAGAACCATCCCGACTTGGCCGATCGGGCCACCTCGGAAACCGATCGGGCTCTTGAGCTTCGCACCCGCGACCGCCAACGGAAGCTGATCTCCAAGATCGACGAGGCTCTGCGGCGGATCGAGGACGGCTCCTACGGCTACTGCGAAGAGACTGGTGAGCCGATCGGCGTGGCCCGGCTCGACGCCCGCCCGATCGCCACCCTGAGCCTCGAGGCCCAGGAGCGCCACGAGCGCCGCGAACGCGTCCACCGCGACGACTGATCCTTCGACGGTTGGGGCGCACGCCCTTTGCTCCTAAGCTCTTGCGGAGCTATATGCTCAAAGTGAGCATTTCTCCGGGCTGGAGCCGACGGTGAGCAAGGCGTTCTATTCGATCCATAGCCACGGCTTCGTCCGGACGGCTGTCTGCACCCCGCGGGTCGGCGTGGGCGATCCCGGGTTCAACGCCGCCGAGACCCTGGAGATGGCTCGCGAGGGTCACGCCCAAGGCGTCGACCTGATGGTCTTCCCCGAACTCGGGCTCAGCGCCTACGCCATCGACGACCTGTTCCTGCAGGACGCCCTGCTGCAGCGCGTGGAGGACGAGCTGGCTGGCCTGGCGAAGGCGAGCGCGGCCCTTAAGCCGGTCCTGCTGGTCGGCGCGCCGCTGCGCCGCAATGGGCGGCTGTACAACTGCGCCGTGGCGATCTCGCGGGGCCGGATCCTGGGTGTAGTCCCCAAGAGCTTCCTGCCCAACTACCGGGAGTATTACGAGAACCGCTGGTTCGCCGCCGGGGCGGGGGTCGTGGGCCTGGAGATCACCGTCGCCGGCCAGGAAGCGCCTTTCGGGACGGACATCCTGTTCGAAGCGGCCGACCTGCCGGACTTCATCTTCGCCGCCGAGATCTGCGAGGACTTCTGGGCGCCCGAGCCCCCTTCGACCCGCGCGGCCCTGGCCGGGGCGCTGATCCTCTGCAACCTCTCGGCCTCCAACGTCCTGGTGGGCAAGTCGGACGAGCGGGCCATCCTGTGCGCCTCGCAGTCCATGCGCTGCAACGCCGCCTACCTCTATTCCGCGGCCGGTCCGGGGGAGAGCACCACGGACCTTGCCTGGGACGGACAGGCCAGCATCCACGAGTTGGGCCGCCTGCTGGCCGAGACGGCGCGGTTTCCGGCCGACAGCCAGATGGCGGTCGCGGACATCGACGTACAGCGCCTGCGCCTGGAGCGGTTGCGCACGCCCACCTTCAACAATGGCGCGGTGGCGGCGGGCGACCCCGAGCACGACTACCGCCGGGTCCGGTTCGAGCATCGGCCGGCGTTCGACGACATCGGCCTGGTCCGGCCGCTCGATCGCTTCCCCTTCGTGCCCGACGATCCCGCGCGGTTGGACAAGGACTGCTACGAGGCCTTCAACATCCAGGTCCACGGCCTGGTGAAGCGGCTGCAGCACACCAAGAGCAAGGCCCTGGTGATCGGTGTTTCCGGCGGCCTGGATTCCACCCATGCCCTGATCGTGGCGGCCAAGGCCTTCGACACCCTGGGGCGCCCGCGGTCCGAGATTCTGGGCTTCACCATGCCGGGTTTCGCCACCAGCCGGGGGACCAAGTCCAACGCCTGGCGCCTGATGCGGGCCCTAGGCGTCACCGGCAAGGAGATCGACATCCGCCCGACCGCCCGGCGGATGCTGCAGGAGATCGGCCACCCCTACGCCGAGGGCCAGCCGGTCTACGACATCACCTTCGAGAATGTGCAGGCGGGCCTGCGCACCGACTACCTGTTCCGGCTCGCCAACAAGCACGGGGGCATGGTGCTGGGGACCGGCGACCTCTCAGAGAACGCGCTCGGCTGGCAGACCTACGGCGTCGGCGACCACATGAGCCACTACAACGTCAACGGCTCGGTGGCGAAGACCCTGATCCAGCACCTGATCCGCTGGGTGGCGGAGAGCGGCCAGCTCGACCGGCCGGCGTCGCGCACCCTGCTGTCGGTGCTGGGCACCGAAATCTCGCCGGAGCTGGTGCCCGCGGACGCCGAGGGCGCCATCCAGAGCACCGAGGCCAAGGTCGGCCCCTACGAGTTGCAGGACTTCAACCTCTACCACATCACCCGCTACGGCCTGCCGCCGTCGAAGGTGGCGTTCCTGGCTTGGCACGCCTGGCGGGACGTGGCGGAAGGCGCCTGGCCGCCGAACTTCCCGGAAGGGACCCGCAACGCCTACGACCTGCCCACCATCAAGCGCTGGCTCGGCGAATTCCTGCACCGCTTCTTCGAGACCAGCCAGTTCAAGCGTTCGGCCATGCCGAATGGCCCAAAGGTGGTCTCAGGCGGCGCGCTGTCGCCCAGAGGGGATTGGCGCGCGCCGTCCGATGGCACGTCGCGGGTGTGGTTGGACGAGCTGGAGGCGAACGTTCCCTAGCTCTCTGTCGTCAAGCGGTCCGCGGGCCTGGTTCTCAGCAACCGGCTGCGAACCGGCCCCGCACCGCACTGCTCAACCACGACAAGGAGTTGCGGTGCATCAACGAGGTCGAGGTTCGTCGCGAGGAACACGAGCTCCACGCTCGATCCCCGAATCCTTATGATCGGTTCGGCCGCGTTCCACTGAAATATGTCGGGGTAGTAGTCGGTCAGCTCCGGCTCGATGGTGCGGGCCCGGAACGCCTGAGTGTAGGCAAAGCTACATTGGCCCGTAGCTGGAGCGGCTTGGACCGCCAGGGCGGCGATGAGGCTGATGAGCGCCGTCATTGCTCTATGATCCCCTGTGACGCGGCGTTCGACAACTGCATTTTGATGCAAGGGCAAGCTTAGCTGCGCTTGAGGACCCTGACCTCCGACTGGTTGTCGGTCGGTTCGCCGAGCAGGGCCGGGACCACATCCTCGATGCGGTCGACCACGGTCCAGGCGTCCATGAAGCTGGGCGGCGTCAGATTCTCGTCGACGGTGTGCTGGAAGAGGTCGAACAGGGTCTTCCAGAAATTCCGCGGGTTGTAGAAGACCACCGGCTTGGCGTGCAGGTCGAGGCGGCGCCAGGACAAGAGCTCCACGACCTCCTCCAGGGTGCCCACGCCGCCCGGCAGGATGACGAAGCCGTCCGACTTCTCGAACATCATCATCTTTCGTTCGTGCATGGAGTTGACGACCACATGCTCGACGCTTTCCAGCGCCCGTTCGCGACCCACCAGGAAGGTCGGAATGATGCCCAGCACCTCGCCGCCGGCCGCGTCGGCCGCGCGGGCGGTGGCGCCCATCAGGCCCACGCCGCCGCCGCCGTAGACCAGCTTGATCCGGGCGGCCGCGAGGGCGCGGCCGAGGTCGCCGGCCGCGACGATGAAGGCCGGATCGGCGGCGTCGGACGAGCCGCAGAAGACGCAGGCGGATTTCAGGCGGGTCTCAGGCCCCATTGGCGCTGGCTCCGGGAAACTTCGAGGTGGGCGCTTGCCAGCGCCCGGCGAAAGCCCAACTAGCTATGGTCAGGGTTAAGTCGATTCAAGCAAGCGTGTTCCCAATGTCCGTATCCCCGTCGCCATGACCCACGCCCACATGGCGCGCGGGCGCATGCATGAACGGGGCGGCGCCGAGTCCGCCGCCGAGGGGAAATTCCGGTTCGGCCAGGCGATGGCGGACCTCGGCCAGTTGGTGCTGCGCTCCGGCGCGCCGGGCTTGGCCTGGCGGATCGGCGCGGCGCTTGTGCTGGTGGTTGTCGGCAAGTTGGCCAGCGTGGCCGCGCCGGTGGCCCTGGGGGACGCCATCAACCGCCTCGTTCCCGACGGAGCGGCGCAGCTTGGCGCCGGTTTTCTGACGCTTGCCCTGGCCTTTGCCGGCCTGCGGATGATCGCCTCCTGCGCCCCCTATGCCCGGGACGCGATCTTCACGGTGGTCTCGCAGCACACGGTGGCCAAGGCGGCGACCGAGACCTTTGGCCATGCCCTGTCGCTTTCCATGGATTTCCATCAGTCCAAACAAACCGGCTCGCTGTCGAGGGTCATCGACCGGGGCTCGCGGGCCACCGATTTCCTGATGCGCAGCGTGGTCTTCAACCTCGGCCCCACGGCGGTGGAGCTGGTGCTGGCGATGGCGGTGCTGGCCATCCGCCTCGACTGGCGGTTCGCGGCGGTCGCCCTGGTGAGCGTCGTTCTTTACGTCGTGGTGACGTTCAAGATCACCGACTGGCGGCTGGCCCACCGCCGGGCGCTGAACGAGGCCGACAGCCGCTCGGCGGGCGTCGCGGTCGACGCATTGATCAACTACGAGACGGTGAAGACCTTCGGGCACGAGACCCGAACGGTCGGACAGTACGGCGCGGCCATGGGCGACCTGGTGCGGGCCAACGTCACCGCCACCACCTCGCTGAACCTGCTGAACGCCGTCCAGGCGGTGATCCTCAGCCTCGCCCTGGCGGCGATGACGGTGATGGCCGGCTACGAGGTGCTGGCCGGCCGGATGCGGATCGGCGACGTCACCATGGCGGTCCTGTTGTTGACCTCGATCTACGCCCCGCTGGCGATCCTGGGGTTCAATTACCGGGAAATCCGCCAGGCCTTCATCGACATGGAGCAGATGGTGGCCCTGCGCGCCACCGCGCCCGACATCGTCGACGCGCCGGACGCTGTCACCCTGCCGCCGGCAGGCGGGGCAGGGGCCGAGATCGCCTTCGAGGAGGTGACCTTCCGGCACGACGCGCGGTCGATCGGCCTGCTGGGCGTGAGTTTCCGGGCACGGCCAGGGACCACCACCGCCCTGGTGGGTCCGTCGGGCGCCGGCAAGACCACGGCGGTGCGGCTGGCCATGCGGCTGATCGATCCGCAGGACGGGCGGGTGACCATCGACGGTCTCGACATGCGCCAGGTGAAGCAGGCCGACCTGCGTCGGGCCGTGGCCCTGGTGCCGCAGGACGTGGCGCTGTTCAACGACACCCTGCAGACCAACATCGCCTTCGCCCGTCCGGACGCCACGCCCGAGGAAGTGCGCGCCGCCGCCGACGCCGCCGAGCTCGGGCCGTTCATCGACAGCCTGCCGGACGGCATGGCCACGCGGGTGGGCGAGCGGGGGCTGAAGCTTTCCGGCGGCGAGCGGCAGCGGGTGGGGATCGCCCGGGCGCTGCTGGCCGGTCCGCGCCTGCTGATCCTCGATGAGGCGACGAGCGCCCTGGATGGCCCCACCGAGGCGGCGATCCAGGCCACCCTGCGCAAGGTCCGGGCCGGCCGCACCACCCTGGTGGTGGCGCACCGGCTCTCCACCATCGTCGACGCCGACCAGATCGTGGTGCTGCGGCGCGGCCGCATCGTCGAGTGCGGGACCCACGAGGCGCTGTTGGCCAAGGGTGGGGAGTACGCGGCCCTGTGGCGGCGCCAGACGCGCCAGGCCTAGCTATTCCGCGGCGCGGGGAAAGCTTTCCAGGTCAGTGTGTTGGGGCTTGCGGCCGAACCGTTTGTTGAGGCGGCGTCGGTAAACCGCGGGCGCGGCTAGCATCACCGGGGTCACCAGCAGGGTCAGCAAGGTGGCGAAGGACAGGCCCCAGACCACGGCGGCGGAAAGCTGAACCCACCAGTCGGAGCCCGGCGCCTTAAACTCCAGGTGGCCGGTGCGGAAGTTGGGGTGGATCTGCAGCATCAGGGGCAGCAGGCCCACCACCGTCACCAGGGTGGTGAGCATAACCGGCCGGAACCGCTGGGTGGCGGCGCGCACGGCCGCGTCCTGGCGGTCCATGCCGTCGCGCAGCAGGCGGTAGAAGGTGTCCACCAGCACGATGTTGTGGCCGACGACGACGCCGGCCAGGGCGACCACGCCGGTGCCGAGGAAGATGACGCTGAGATATTCGAAGGCGCCGAACAGGTTGACCTGCACGCCCAGCAGGACGCCGGCCGTGGACAGCAGCACGGCCGAGAGCGTCACCGCTACCCCATAGAAGCTGTTGAACTGCCAGAGCAGGATCACGCCCATCAGGAACAGCGAAATGGCCATGGCGATCATGAAGAAGGCGGCCGCCTTCTGGCCTTCCTCGTCGGCGCCGGTGAACTTCCAGGTCACGGAAGGGTCGAGGGGCGCGCTCTCCAGCCAGGGCCGCAACTCGGCGATCTTGCGGTTAGCGGCCACGCCCTCGACGGTGTTGGCCTGCACCACCACCAGCCGCTGGGAATCGCGGCGCAGGATGGTGGTCACCTGTTGGCCGGGGACCTGCTTGATGAAGTAGCTGGCCGGGACCGGCCCCTGGGGGGTGGAGATCTTCAGCTGCTCGAAGGCCTGGGTGTTGCGCGCCTCGAGGGGGAAGCGCACCCGGATGTCCAGTTCCTCGTCGGTGTCGTCGGGGCGGAAACGGCCCATCAGCACCCCGCCGGTGACGAACTGGATCGCCTGGCCCACCGAGACCACGTCGACGCCGTAACGGCCGGCCGCCTCACGGTCGACCACCAGGTTCCATTCGATGCCCGGGGAGGTGCGGTTGTCCTCCAGCTCGATGATGTCGCGGTCGGCGGCGAGCTTGGCCTTGACCAGGTCGGCGGCTCTGCCCAGCGCGGCCGGGTCGGTGCTCAGCAGCTCGACCTGCACGTCCTTGCCGACCGGCGGGCCGGCCTGGGGCGGACGCACCTCGACCTGCAAGCCGGGCACGTTGGCCACGCGGCGACGGATATCCGCCTCGATGTCCCGGCCCTCCAGGCCCAGGCGGCGGCGTTCCTCGTAGGAGACGAAATCCACCTGCAGCCGGCCGATGGTGTCGTTGGGCGCCGCGTTCGGTCCGCCGCCGGGGCTGAAGGCGCCGGCCCGCAGGTAGAGCGACTCCACGCCCTTCATCCCCTGCAGCCGGCTGGCCACCTGGCTGACCAGTCCGTAGTGCGCCTCAGGGGAGAGATTGCCGCGCCCCTTCACAAAGATCGCCACCGATTCCGGGTCCTCCCGCACGGCGAACTCGGTCTCGCGCGGGGTCGCCGCGAACAGGACGATGATCCCGATGACGACCGCGAAGGCGACGCCCATGGTTCGGGTCGGGTGATCCCCGAGCCAGGCGAGCGTGCGCGCATACCGGCCCATGAATCCGGTCATCTGGGTCGGATCGCCGTGTTCGGATTTCTCGATCTCCGCCAGGTGGGCGGCGTCAACGGCGGTGGCGCGCCCGAACACCGAGCCCAGGGCGGGCGTGAATAGCAGGGCCACGAAGATCGAGGCGCCCAGCACGAAGAACAGGGTGAGCGGCAGGTAGCTCATGAACTTGCCGGGGATCGAGTTCCAGAACAGGAACGGCAGGAAGGCGCAGAGGGTGGTCAGGGTGCCGTTCACCACCGGCCAGAACATGCGTTTTCCGGCGGCGGCGAAGGCGGCTTCGCGGGGAAGGCCCTCGGCCATCTTCCGGTCGGCGTACTCGACCACCACGATGCCGCCGTCCACCAGGATGCCCACCGCCAGGACGAGACCGAACATGACCATCATGTTGAGGGTCACGCCGAAGGCGTAGAGCATCAGGAAGGTCAGCATGAAGCAGACCGGGATCGCCACTCCGACGATCAGGCCCTGGCGGATGCCCAGCGACAGGACGACGATCATCATCACCAGGAGGCTGGCCATCAAGAGGCCGCTCTCCAGGACGCTCATCCGGCGGCCGATGCCCTCGGACTCGTCGAAGGTGAAGGCGGCCTTGATGCCGGGCGGCCAGCGCTTCTGCTCCTGCGCCACCGTCTGACGGACCTGGGCCGCGGTCTCCAGGATGTTGGCGCCGCCACGCTTGGAGACCGCCAGGGACAGGACCGGCTCGCCGTTGAAGCGGGTGATGTAGCTGGGCTCCTTGAAGGTGCGGCGCACGTCGCCGATGTCGCCGACGGTGACCAGCCGGTCGCCGTTCTTCTTGATCGGCAGGGAGAGGATGTCCTGCGGGCGCTCCACCACGCCGGGAACCTTCACCGCGAACTGCCCCGTGCCGGAACGCAGGGCGCCGGCCGGCACCAGCTGGTTGTTGCGGCCGATCACCTGGGCGAGTTCGCCGGTGGTGACGTTGTAGGCCTCCATCCGCAGCGGATCGATGGTGACCTCGAGCACCTCGTCGCGGACGCCGTTCAGCTGCACTTCCAACACGCCAGGGAGGTTCTCCAGGCGGTCGCGGAGCGAGCGGACCACGGCGTTGAGTTCGCGCTCCGGGGCCTGGCCGGAGATCTCGACGCCGATCACCGGCTCCTCGGCGATATTGGCTTCCTGGATCAGCGGCTCCTCCGCGTCGGGCGGGAAGCGGCCGCGGGCCAGGTCCACCTGGGCGCGGACGTCGGCCAGGGCCTTGTCCTTGTCGAAGCTGGGGTCGAACTCCAGGCTGACGGCGGCCATGTTCTGGCGCGCCACCGAGGTCATCAGCTTGACCCCCTCGATGTTCTGCAATTCCAACTCAAGCGGCTTGACCAGCAGCCGCTCGGCGTCCTCCGGGCTGACGCCGGGGTAGGGGACGGTCACGGCGATGAAGGGCACGTCGATGCTGGGCTCGGCCTCCCGGGGGACCGCCAGATAGGCGAAGAAGCCGAACAGGGTGGCGATCAGGGCGACGCCGAGGACGACCTTGCGCCTCTGGATCGCGCCATCGATCAGGGACCCGATCATCGCGCGGCGACCCGCACCCTCTGCCCCTCGGCGACGTAGGACTGGCCGACGGTGATCAGCCGCACGGCGCCAGAAAGGCCGCTGACCCAGACACCTTCAGGGGTTTCCTCAAGCACCGTGACAGGGGCGAAGGCCACCCTCTGGTCCGGCAGCACGTAGCGGACACCCTGGCGGCCGGCGGCGTCCAGAACCAGAGACGACAGCGGCGCCAGGTGCGCCCGGCTGGCGCCGACGCCGATCTTGACCTCGGCCGAGAGGCCGGAGCGGAAAGCGAGGCTGGGATTGGCCACCGTCACCTCGACCCGATAGGTGCGGGTGGCGGGGTCGGCGTCGCGAGCCACATAGCGCACGCGGCCATTCAGCATCTCGCCGGAGACGAGGCGGGCGGTGGCGGGCGCCCCGATCTTCAGCCGGCCGGCCTCGGTCTCGGCGACGTCGCCATAGACCACCAGCGGATTGAGTTCGATCAGCGTCCCGCAGGGCTGGCCTGGGGCAAGGTAGCTGCCGACCTCGGCCTCCCGGCGGTCGAACACGCCGGCGAAGGGCGCGCGGATATTGACCTGGGCGAGGGCGATCTCGGCGCCGCGCGTGGCGGCCTGGGCGCCATCCAGCGCCGCCTGGCTCTCAAGCACCTGGGTCTGCGAGCGGTAGCCCTTGGCGGCCAGTTCGGCGGACGCCTGGTGCTGCAACTGGCGGGAACGGAGATTGGCCCTGGCCTGGTCGAGCGCGGCCTGGCGGGCGTCGACGGCGAGGCGGCACAGGATCTGGCCCTGGCGGACGGCGGCGCCCTCGGGCGTCGGGGTCGCGGCGACCACGCCCGAGGTCTCCGAGCGCACAGAGACCGAACGCGCCGCCTCGGTGCGGCCGCGCAGGGTGACCCGCACCTCGCGCACCGATTCCGGGATCGTCTGCACCTGGACGCTGGGCGCGGGCTCGGGCCCGGCCTTGGCCTGGGCGGCCTTGTCGCCTCGGAACAGGCTGGAGAACAGGAAGTAGACGGCCAGCACGCCGACCACGACGAGCACGAACACCTGAGGAGGTTTAAGTCGCATCACGGTATCCTGGAGCGTCCGGCCCTAGGCCTGCCCCAGGACGCCCCCCAAGGCTGTATGCCGGTTGTGCTACCCGCCCAAGTCGAGCGCAAATGAAATTGC
Organism: Caulobacteraceae bacterium; assembly: GCA_947476555.1. GTDB lineage: Bacteria > Pseudomonadota > Alphaproteobacteria > Caulobacterales > Caulobacteraceae > Phenylobacterium. Next base: position 38,559 of record CANJRI010000003.1, on the reverse strand, counting down.
GGTCACCCATGGTCTTAGGGGACTAGTCGTTCTGGCGCGTGGCGGCATTGCAGCACAGGCGCCACCCGGGAGGACCAGTCCGTCATGAAATACCTGCACACCATGGTTCGCGTGACCGATCTGGCGGATTCGTTGGATTTCTACTGTAGCAAGCTGGGGCTTAAGGAAGTGTCGCGGCGCGACGTCCCGGCCGGCCGCTTCACCCTGGTGTTCCTCTTCGCGCCGGACGACGAGGCGGCGGCCCGCGAGGGCCAGGCGCCGATGGTCGAACTCACCCACAACTGGGACCCGGAAGCCTATGAGGGCGGCCGCAACTTCGGCCACCTGGCCTATGCGGTGAAGGACATTTACGCGGTCTGCCAGCGGCTCAAGGACGCCGGCGTGGTCATCAACCGGCCGCCGCGGGACGGGCGGATGGCCTTCGTCCGCTCGCCGGACAACATCTCGATCGAACTGCTGCAGATGGGAGATGCTCTACCACCGGCCGAGCCCTGGGCGTCGGCGCCGAACGTTGGGGTCTGGTAGGGAGTCACCATGGCTCCCGGAGCATCACCAGATTACCAACCCCTGGCCAGTTGGCATTTCCATCACCGAGCGGCCCCGAGCCGCAAACCAGTCCCGCTCGGCCAAGAACTGCTTGCCGTAGGCAAACCAGCCGTAGTCGTCGAGCACGATGGCCGCGCCCGGAACGAGGCGGGTCGCCAGGGCCTCCAGCGCTGCGATCTCCGGATCCGGATTGTTCATGTCGATATGCGCGAAGGCGACCTTGTCGGGCAGGCCTTGGGCGAAGCTATCCGGCACGATCCCCTTGATAACCTTCACTTGCGGCATGTTGGCAAACCTCTCGCGGACCTCCGCCTCGCGACCCTCATGCATCCCTTCCAGGGTCTTCTGTCCGGGTACATCGCCGAAGGCGTCGTAAAGCCAGAAGGTCCGGCCGGATAGGTCGACGAGGTCGGCGACAATACTGGCCGTCACGCCCCTGAAGACGCCGCACTCGACGAAATCTCCCTCCAACCGGGCGGCGTGTCGGGCGGCCCAGGCGAGGTTCGCGGTGCGCCACAGCACGGCGCGTTCCCGGCCCTCGCAGTGGGTTTTCCATGCTTTCATCAAGGGCTCGTCGTCCAGAAACCCGAGGTTCCGGCCGAAGGTGATCAGGTTGTCCGCGATGAACACGCCGCGGTCATCCTCCAAGGCCTTGACCAAGGCCTGAACAGCCAAGTTGAACTCGGGTTGCTTGACCCCGTAGTGGGAGTCGATCCGGAAGCTGGGGTAGCGCATGCCGTCCCTTATCACCGACGCCAACCATCCTCTAGCCGGCGGTCGGCACACCCTTTGGCTTGGCGCGGCCTACGAGTTTCAGCCTCCCGCTAGCATGAGATGCTCAGGGCGCATTCTTGACCAGGGGGGCGAGCCGATCCGACGTGGACGCGGTGATTCGGCCAGGTTTTCCGAGGCCCTGCGGGCCGACGGCGTCGGCTTGCTCCTACGCCTAGGCCGCAAACCCGCGCGCGATCTAGGGCGCGTGTGACGCGCGAGCCCTATTCGCCTCGATGGCTCCCGGAGCAGGACTCGAACCTGCGACAAGTCGGTTAACAGCCGACTGCTCTACCAACTGAGCTATCCGGGATCAGGCCGTCGAGGGCCGGGCATATACGCGTGCCCGCCGGGGGGTGCAAGCGCGGCGCGGAGCCGCGTATCGCGCCCTTTGAAAAAAAGCCCGGCGCGAGCGCCGGGCTGTACAAAGTCTGTGATGGTGGATGTCTTCAAGGAAGACGCCCCTGAGAATCCGGTGCGTTGGTTAATGCGGCCTTAACCGGCTGGACGGGCGCGCGGGATCGGCTAACCAGGGTCCATGCGCATCCATTTCACGGGAATCGCCGGCGCGGGCATGGCGGCCGCGGCCTTGATGATGCGCCAGGCCGGCGCGGATGTGTCCGGCTCGGACCAGGACGTCTTCCCCCCGATGTCGACCTACGTGGAGGGGCTCGGATTCCCGTTCTTCCGCCGGTTCGACGCCGCCAATCTGCCGGAACACCTGGACGCCCTGGTGCTGGGGGCCAGCGCCAAGCTGGGCGGCGAGGCCAACCCGGAGGTGGTGGAGGCGCGCCGGCGCGGGGTGCGGGTCACGACCTTCCCGGAGATGGTGGGAGAGGCCACGGCCGCCCGCCTGAACACGGTGGTGGCGGGCTCCTTCGGCAAGTCCACCTGCACGGCGCTGATGGCCCAGGTCCTGCGCCAGGCCGGGCGCGACGTCGGCTGGATGGTGGGCGCCATCTCCCCCTCGCTGCCCGACACCGGCCACTGGGGCAGCGCGCCCGAGGTGGTGCTGGAGGGTGACGAGTACATCATCGCCGAGGCCGACCCGCGCTCGAAGTTCGTGGTCTACCACCCCCGGGACGTGCTGCTGACCTCGCTGATCCACGACCACGTCAACGTCTTCCCCACCTTCGCCGACTACGAGAAGCCGTTCGGCGAGCTGATGCGTCTGTTGCCGGCTGACGGCCTGCTGGTGGCCCGCGACCATCCGGCGATCCGCGCCATCGCCGGCGAGGCGGGCTGCCGCCTCGTCTGGTACGACACCGCGCCCTGCGACGGCTGGTATTCGGAAGGCGTCAGCTTCGGAGAGACCAGCCGGTTCACCCTCGTTGGGCCGGACGGCCGGCGGCTGGCGCTCGCGACCACCCTGCTGGGCGAGCACAACATCGAGAACATCGTCGGGGTCGCCGCCTACCTGCTGGAACGTGGCCTGGTGGATGAGGCGGCGCTGGCCGCCGGCGTCGAGAGGTTCGCGGGGATCCGCCGGCGCCTGGACCGGCTGGCGCCGGGCTCTTCCATCCCGCTCATCGAGGGTTTCGGCTCATCCTACGAGAAGGCCCGCTCGGCCATCGAGGCCATGCGGCTGCACTATCCCGAGCGGCCGCTCACGGTGGTCTTCGAGCCGCACACCTTTTCCTGGCGCAATCGCGAGGCGCTCTCCTGGTACGACACGGTGTTCGACGGCGCGGCGCGGGTGATCGTCATCCCGCCGCCGGCGTATGGCGCGGCCAGCCACGACCAGTCGAGCTTCGAGGAGATCCTGGAGAGGGTCGGGGCGACGGGGGTCGCGACGGAGGGGCGCCGGTCGGCGGAAGAGGTGACCGCGGCGTTGGGCGACCTTTCGGGCGCTGAGGCGGTGCTGCTGCTGTCGTCAGGGCCGCTGCTCGGCCTGCCCGACAGCCTGCCGGCGGTGTTCGAGCGTTTGTACGGGTAGCGAGATCCTTCTCCCGCGAGGGGGAGAAGGGCGCGCTAGGCCGCCAGCACCCGGATGATCTCGCCCTCGCGCTCGTTCCAGAGGATCGAGACACCGGCGGCTCTACGGGTCAGATCGCCCAGGGCTTGCTTGACTTCCGGCCGCTCGAGCGCGGCGTCGGACAGGCGCAGCAGAGTGCGGCCGCCGCCCTGGTCGAGGGCCTGATCGTGGAAGCGCAGCACCGCGTCGACCACCGAGCCGGGCAGGAGGGGCAGGGGACGCAGGGCCGGCCAGGGGCGGACGGGGCGGGGCTGGAAGCTGCGGTATTGGGCCATCGGAAGAACTCCGTTGCGGGTTGCTGTGACTCCCTTCTCAATGGGCGCTGCGACAGAAACGGACGTAGCTGGAAATGCGCCACGAAAAGGCCGGCCGACTGCTGGAGATGGCCCGGCTCCTCGCCTCCAACGCCGAGGGGCTGACCCTCGACGAGATGGCCGATCGGATGGGCGTTGGCCGGCGGACGGCCGAGCGCATGCGCGGCGCGGTCCGTGAGATGTTCCCGCAGATGGAGGAGGTGGACGACCCGCCGACCCGCCGGTTCCGCATTCCGGCGGGCTTGGATGGCCTCTTCCAGGCGCCCACCGCCGAGGAGCTGGCGGCCCTGTCGGCCGCCGCGGATATGCTGACCAAGGAGGGGGCCAAGGGCCGGGCCCAGGCCCTGCGCTCGCTGGAGCAGAAGGTGCTGTCGGCCACGCGGGCGGCCGCCCGCCGCAAGCTGGCCCCCGACCTGGAGGCCCTGTTGCAGGCCGAGGCCATCGCCGTTCAGGCCGGCCCCCGGCCGTTCGAGGAAGACGCCATCCTGGCCAGCATCCGCGAAGCGGTGAAGGCGATGCGCGCCCTGCGCTTCCGCTATCAGGGGGGCTCCAATCCCGGCCGGACCCGCGAGGTCACGCCCTACGGGATCCTGTTCGGGCGGTCGAACTACCTGGTGGCGGCGGAAGGCAAGGCCGGCCCCCGCAACTGGCGGCTGGACCGCATGCTGGACGTGGAGATCCTGGACCGCGCCGCCGCCCGTCCGGAGGATTTCTCCCTGCAGGCCTATGCCGACGAGAGCTTCGGCATCTATCAGGACGACACCCATGACGTGGTGCTGGCCGTGACCCCGGAAGGGGCTGAGGACGCCCTGCGTTGGCGTTTCCACACCGGGCAGACGCTGGAGGCGCAGGCCGGCGGCGGGGTTCTCGTCCGTTTCCGGGCCAGCGGCATGCGCGAGCTGGCGTGGCACCTGTTCACCTGGGGCGACAAGGTCCGGATCGTGGCGCCGCAGGCGCTGCGGGACATGATGGCGGCGGAGCTGGAGGTCGCCCGCCGGGCCCTTGCGTCCGATTCTGTCGCAGGTAGCGCCTAGGTCTCTCTCATCGCAACGGGAGAGCCGCCATGACCGCCGACTACGCCAACCTCTTCGAGACCGAGTTTCGTCCCCGCCGTCGTCTGACCCGGACCCTCGCCCGCGTGGTGTGGGCCGGGCTGTTCCTGATCCGGCCGCGTCTGGCCCTCGCGATCCTGCGCGAGCGGCGCTAACACTTCAGGAATGAAGATCCTTCGTCCCCTGGTCACCCTTCTCGCCGGAGCCTTGCTGATGGGCGCCGCCCCTAACGACGACCCCTTTGCCTGGATGGAGGAGATCGAGAGCCAGCGCGCGCTGGACTGGGCGCGGGCCGAGAACGCCCGATCGCTGCCGGTGCTGCAGGACGACGCCCGCTACAAGGGCCTCTACGCCGACGCCCTGGCCATCGCCACGGCCAGCGACCGGATTCCCGGTGTGGGTTTCGCCGGCGAGGGGATGCTGCGCGATTTCTGGCAGGACGCCGATCACGTGCGGGGCGTCTGGCGGGCCACCACCGTCGCCAGCTACCGGTCGGGAACCCCGGCCTGGCGCACCCTGCTGGACATGGACGCCCTCGCCACGGCGGAGAAGGCCAACTGGGTCTGGTCCGGCGTCCGCTGTCTGGAGCCGGACGACCGGCTTTGCCTGGTCTCGCTTTCGGACGGCGGCAAGGATGCGTTCACGGTGCGCGAGTTCGACGCCGCCGCCGGTCGCTTCGTGGAGGGCGGCTTCCACCTTCCGGAGGGCAAGCACAACCTCACCTGGCTCGACCAGGGCTCGCTGATCGTCGGCACCGAGTGGGAGGAGGGCGAACTCACCGAGTCCGGCTATCCCTTCGTGCTGAAGGTGGTGGAGCGGGGCCGTCCGCTCTCGGCCGCCCGCGAGATATTCCGGGGCGAGCGCAAGGACGTCAGCGTCGATGTGATGGTGCTGCGCGAGCCCGATGGCCGGCCGGCCGCCACCTTCGCCGAGCGGGCGGTGGATTTCTTCAACGTCGAGCACAACCTGATCACCCCGGCCGGTGCGGTGAAGCTGGCCATCCCCACCAAGTCCACCATCCAGGGCTATGTGGCCGGCCGCCTGATCGTCACCTTGGAAGAAGACTGGCCCGCCAAGTCGCTGAGGGAAGGCGACCTGATCGACTTCGACCTGGCCGCGCTCAAGGCCCGGCCCGCCGATCTGAACCCCAGCCTGATCCTGCGGCCCAGCGAGAGCCAGTCGGTGGAACAGGTGGCGACCACCCGCGGGCGGCTGGTGGTGGCGCTCTATGAGAACGTGAAGGGCCAGGTGCTCAGCTATTCCCGGCGTGGCGACGCCTGGACGTCCACGCGGCTCGACCTGCCGGCGGATTCGTCGATCAGCGTGTCCTCGGCCTCCACCCACGATGACCGGGTTATCCTCAGCGTCACCGGCTACCTGACGCCGTCCAGCCAGTGGATCGCCGACGCCGCGGCCGGCGCCCCTGAACGCCTGCGCACCCTGCCGGCCCGCTTCGACGCCTCCAAGCACCTGGTGGAGCAGTTCTGGGCCACCTCTCGGGATGGAACGAAGGTCCCGTATTTCGTGGTCCGCCCCAAGGACCTGAAGCTCGACGGCTCCAACCCCACGCTGCTCTACGCCTATGGCGGCTTCCTGGTCAGCCAGACGCCGGGCTACGCGGCGACGGTGGGCAAGCTCTGGTTGGAGAAGGGCGGGGTCTATGTGGTCGCCAACATCCGCGGCGGCGGGGAGTTCGGCCCGAGGTGGCACAACGCCGGCCTGAAGCTGAAGCGCAACGCGGTCTACGACGACTTCTTCGCGGTCTCCGAGGACCTGATCGCGCGGAAGATCACCAGCCCGCGCCGGCTGGGGATCATGGGCGGCTCCAACGGCGGCCTCTTGATGGGGGTGGCGCTCACCAAGCGGCCGGAGCTCTACAACGCCGTGGTCATCCAGGTGCCGCTGTTCGACATGATCGGCTACACCAGCATCGGCGCGGGCGCGTCCTGGGTTGGCGAATACGGCGATCCGGCGATCCCCGAGGAGCGGGCGATGCTGATGAGCTATTCGCCCTACCAGAACCTGAGGGCTGGCCAGAACTATCCGAAGGCCTTCATCGAGACCTCCACCAAGGACGACCGGGTCCATCCGGCCCACGCCCGCAAGGCGGCCGCGCGGCTGAAGGAGCTCGGCTACGACTACCTCTATTACGAGAACATCGACGGCGGCCACGCCGCGGCGGCTAACCTCAACGAGCGGGCCATGCGCCAGGCGCTCGAATACACCTATCTGTTCCAGCGGCTGATGGATTGAGGAGGAGGTCTGGAGGCCTGACCGGGAATCGAACCCGGGTGCGCGGATTTGCAGTCCGCTGCGTCACCACTCCGCCATCAGGCCGCCGATAGTCGAAGGAACGCTGCGGTGTGTCGCGTTCCGGCGAGGGCGCTGGCTAGCAGAAGCCTACCGCTCCGGCAATCGCCGGAACCGGGCGCCAATTGCGTTTAACGCCCGTGGGCTATAAGCCCCGAGCCGAGCCCCCTGAGTGTTTGCCGAGGATTCGATGGCCGATTTCGCCGCCGCCCGCCTGAACATGGTGGAAAGCCAGGTGCGCACCCAGGACGTCACCGACATCCGGATCCATGACGCCATGCGCGCCCTGCTGCGCGAGACCTTCGTGGCGCCGAGCAAGGCGTTCCTGGCCTACGCCGACCTTGAGGTCGAGCACGCACCCGGCCGCTACCTGCTGAAGCCCCGCGACGTGGCCAAGTTGCTGCAGGCCCTGCGGCCCATGCCGGGCGAGCGGGCCCTGGCCATCGCCGCGCCCTATGCGGCGGCGGTGATCGAGGCGCTGGGCGCTGACGTGACCCGCATCGACGCCGGTCAGGCGCCGGCGGGGGAATTCGATATCGTCGTCTGTGAAGGCGCGGTGGCCCGGGCGCCGGCGGCCTGGCTGGCCGCCCTGGCGCCGAAAGGCCGTCTGGGGCTCGTCGAGCGCGATGGGCCGGTCGGCAAGGCCTGTCTCTACATACGCGGCGACGATGGCGCCGGGCGGCGCGAACTGTTCGATTCCTTCCCGCCGGTCATGGAAGGCTTCGCGCCAGAACACGGTTTCGCCTTCTGATGATGGTTGAAACACCTTCGAAACCGGGCGGTGGCATAAACTCGCCTGGCGCCGCCCCGTCCGAGCGGGCGCGGACAAACAGGTGCGTCTCTCGCAACCGGGGATACGGAATGTCGATCAGTCTGCGCGGCCGGCTACTGGCCGCGGTCTTCAGCGTAAGCGTCGGGTTTGGTGCGGCGGCGCCGGCCGGCGCCGAGACCCTGGCCGACGCCATCGCGCTCGCCTACGAGACCAATCCGACCCTGCAGGCCGCCCGCGCCAGCCAGCGCGCCCTCGACGAGAACTATGTCCAGGCCCGCAGCGGCTGGCGACCGACGCTCAGCCTGGGCGCCGGCTGGGCCTATTCCGAGAACGCGACGCCGGACGTGGTCGCCCGGGCCCTGGGCGCGGTCGATCGCAACGGCGACGGCGTCATTGACGGTCGTGGACGCGTGGACACCGCCAACAGCCGCGCCACCCTCAATCTCACCCAGCCCCTGTGGACCGGCGGCCGCGTCGCCGCCTCGGTCTCGGCGGCCCACGCCGAGGTCCTGGCCGGCCACGAGAACCTGCGCCGCATCGAGGCCCAGGTGCTGACCAACGTAATCCAGTTCTATGTGGATGTCCGCCGCGACCAGGAAGCGGTGCGCATCCGCGAGGCCAACGTCCAGGTCCTGGGCCGCCAGGTGGAGGAGACCCAGGCCCGCTTCGACGTGGGCGAGATCACCCGCACCGACGTCGCCCAGTCGCAGTCCCGCCTCGCCGCCGCCCGGTCGCTGCTGCAGAGCACCCAGTCGCAGCTGGCGATCAGCCGGGCCGCCTATGCGACCGTGGTGGGCCAGAACCCCGGGGAACTGGCGCCCGAACCGTCGCTCGCCCACCTGTTGCCGAGCGATCCGGACCAGGCCTTCGACCTGGCCGAGAAATTCAACCCGCAGCTTCGGGCCCAGAAATTCACGGAAATAGCCAGCCGCGCGCGGCTGGCTGGCGCCCGTGCCGACCGGATGCCGAACGTCACCGCCCAGGCGACGCTCGATTTCCGCAACCAGGTCCGGGAAGAGGTCTGGGAACGCGAGTTCTACACCCGCGGCTCGAGCCTGGGCGTCAACGTCACCGTGCCGCTGTTCAACGGCGGCCTGACCTCATCGCGGATCCGCGCCGCCGCGGACCGCAACACCGCCGACCGGATCGGCATCGAAGGCGTGCGCCGCAGCGTGATGCAGGGCGTGACCCAGTTCTGGAGCTCGCTGCTCGCCGCCCGGTCGAACATCGCCTCCTCCGACGAGCAGGTGCGGGCCGCCACCATCGCGGCCACCGGCACGCGCGAGGAGCAGCAGGTGGGCCTGCGCACCACCATCGACGTGCTGAACGCCGAGCAGGAGCTGCGCGCCGCCGAGCTGTCCCAGGTCAGCGCCCGCAGAGACGAATATGTGGCCGCCACCAACGTGCTGGCCCTGATGGGCCGACTGGAAGGCCGGAACCTTGTCCCGGCCATCCCGCAGTACGACGCCGCGCGGCATTTCCGGAACCTGCGGATCACCTGGGGTTGGGTGCCGTGGGAAGAGCCGATCGCGATCATCGACCACGTCCTGACGCCGTTCCCGGCCCCGAACCCAGGCGAGATGCCGGGGGAATCGCCGATCCCGCCGGGCCTGACGCCGCCGCCGGCACGTTAAAACTCGCCTCTCGGGCGATTTCCTGCCTGCCTTACGCTAGCGGAAATTGCAGGATCGTCCGGGCGCGCTTAGGCTTGGCGTCCAGATTCTATCTCCGGCGGTAACGGCCCATGTCCGAACAGACCTCCCAGGAACCGACGATGGAGGAGATTCTCGCCTCCATCCGGCGGATCATCTCCGAGGACGACGCGCCTGCTGACGCGCCCGCGGCCGCTGTGGCGTCGCCGGAACCGGAGCCCGAGCCCGAGCCCGAGCCCGTCCAGGCCGCGGCGCCATCGCCGGCCGCCGCGCCGGCGCCGGTGGCCGTAGCGCCGCCCCCCCCCGCTCCTGAGCCGGTGGTCGAGGAGGACGATGACGAGCCGCTGGAGCTCACCCAGAAGGTCGAGACCCACGGGGACCTCGATATCCTGGCCCCCGCCGGGCCGCCGGAGCCGGTGGCCGCGCCAGCGCCGGCCCAGACCTTGGTGAGCGCCGCTTCGGCCGCCGCCGCCGCCTCAGCGTTCGGCGCGCTCACTGCGAGCATCGCCATGCCGCGCGAGGGCCGCACGCTGGAGGATGTGGTGCGGGAGCTGCTGAACCCGCTGCTCCAGCAGTGGCTCAACGAGAACCTGCCGCGCATCGTCAAGGAAGCCGTCGACACCGAAGTCGAGCGCATCGCCCGCGGCCGAGTACGGTAGGGATGCGGGAGCCCTTCTCCCCTCGTGGGAGAAGGTGGCGGCCGAAGGCCGACGGATGAGGGCGGGACGCTTGCCCTAGATCACCGTTCCATCGGCAGGTCTCAGCGACCCCTCATCCGACCCGCTGACGCGGGCTACCTTCTCCCGCGAGGGGAGAAGGCAACTCGGCGCTTCCGCCACAGCAGGCGGGATTGTATTGCACCCGCTCACCATGACCGGCCCCATGCTCGAAAAAACCTTCGACCCCAAGACCGCCGAACCACGCCTCTACGCCGCCTGGGAGGCCTCGGGCCGTTTCGCGCCCGTGGACGATCCGGCCGCCGAGCCGTTCTCGATCGTCATCCCGCCGCCGAATGTCACCGGCTCGCTGCACATCGGCCATGCGCTGAACAACACCCTGCAGGACGTGCTGATCCGCTTCGAGCGGATGCGCGGCAAGGCGGCGCTCTGGCTGCCCGGCACCGACCACGCCGGCATCGCCACCCAGATGGTGGTGGAGCGCCAGCTGGCGTCCGAGGGCAATGTGGGTCGGCGGGAAATGGGCCGCGAGGCCTTCGTCGCCAAGGTCTGGGAATGGAAGGCGCAGAGCGGCGGGACCATCGTCAACCAGCTGCGCCGGCTGGGTGCGTCCTGCGACTGGAGCCGTGAGCGGTTCACGCTGGACGAGGGCCTGAGCGCGGCGGTTCGCAAGGTTTTTGTGACCCTTCACCGGGAAAAGCTCATCTATCGCGACAAGCGGCTGGTGAACTGGGACCCGCACTTCCAGACCGCGATTTCGGACCTGGAAGTCGAGCAGCGGGAGGTGGACGGCCACTTCTGGCACTTCGCCTATCCGCTGGAGGACGGCTCCGGCGAGATCGTCGTGGCCACCACCCGACCTGAGACCATGCTGGGCGACACCGCCGTGGCGGTGCATCCCTCCGACGAGCGGTACAAGCACCTCGTCGGCAAGAAGGTGCGCCTGCCGATCGTCGGGCGCCTGGTCCCCATCGTGGCCGACGAATACGCCGATCCGGAGAAGGGCACCGGCGCGGTGAAGCTCACGCCCGCCCACGACTTCAACGACTTCACGGTCGGCAAGCGCCACGGCCTGGAGATGATCAACATCCTCGACGATTTCGGGCGCCTGAACGACGCGGTTCCGCAAGCCTACAGGGGCCTGGACCGGTCCGTCGCCCGCAAGAGGGTGATCGAGGAATTCGAGGCGCTGGAGCTGCTGCGCGGCGTCGAGAAGACCCGGCACATGGTCCCGCACGGGGATCGCTCGGGCGTCGTCGTCGAGCCCTACCTGACCGACCAGTGGTACGTTAACGCCGAGCACCTGGCCCGCGAGGCCATCGCCGCCGTCGAGACCGACCGCACGGTCTTCGTCCCCAAGCACTGGGAGAAGACCTATTTCGAGTGGATGCGGAACATCCAGCCGTGGTGCATCTCGCGCCAGCTCTGGTGGGGCCACCGCATCCCGGCCTGGTTCGGGCCGGACGGGACGGTCTTCGTCGAGGAAACGGAAGAGGGCGCGAAAGCCAAGGCGTTGGAGCACTACGGCCGTGACGAGCCGCTGACCCAGGACGAGGACGTCCTCGACACCTGGTTCTCATCCGCGCTGTGGCCGTTTTCGACGCTCGGCTGGCCGGAGAAGACCGACGACCTCGCCCGGTTCTATCCGACCCACACCCTCATCACCGGTTTCGACATCATCTTCTTCTGGGTCGCCCGGATGATGATGCAGGGCCTGCACTTCATGGACGAGGTCCCGTTCAAGCGGGTGTTCATCAACGCCCTGGTGCGCGACGCCTCGGGCGCCAAGATGTCCAAGTCCAAGGGCAACGTCCTCGACCCGCTCGAACTGGTGGACGACTTCGGCGCCGACGCCCTGCGCTTCACCCTGACGGCGATGTCCGGCGCGGCGCGGGACATCAAGCTCTCGCGCCCGCGCATCGAGGGCTATCGCAACTTCGGCACCAAGCTGTGGAACGCCACCCGGTTCACCCAGATGAACGGCTGCGCCCGCGCGCCGGGGTTCGATCCGGCCGCCGTGAAGGCGCCGCTCAACCGCTGGATCGTCGGCGAGACCCAGCGCACCTCCGCCGCCGTCACGGCGGCCCTGGCGGACTGCGGTTTCGACGAGGCGGCCAACACCCTCTACCGCTTCATCTGGAACCGCTTCTGCGACTGGTACGTGGAGCTGGCCAAGCCGCTGCTCACCGGCGAGGACCAAGCCGCCAAGGTCGAGACCCAGGCCACCGCCGCCTGGGCGCTGGACGTGATCCTGGCCTTGCTCCACCCGGTCATGCCCTTCGTCACCGAGGAGCTGTGGGGCCAGACGGCCGGCCTGGGCGCGCCGCGCGCCCATGACGGCTTCCTGATGACCGCGCCCTGGCCCGAACTTCCGGCCAGCCTGGTCGATCCCGTCGCCGACGCCGAGATCGCCCTGATCATCGAGGCCATCTCCGAAGGCCGGTCGGTGCGCCAGGAGCTGAACGTGCCGCCGCAGGCCCAGCCGCCGCTGCTGGTGGTGGAGGCCAGCGAGGCCCAGCGAAATGTGCTCAAGGCCAACGCCCCCCTGGTCGCCCGCCTGCTGCGGGTCTCCGAGGTCCGGTTCGTGGACGCCGCCCCCGAGGGCTCGATCCCCTACGTGGTGGAGGGCGCGACGCTGGCCCTGCCGGTCGCCGAGTTCATCGATCTCGCCGCCGAGCGCGCCCGCCTGGCCAAGGAGGTCGCCGCTCTGGCCTCCGACATCGCGCGCACGGCCGGCAAGCTGAACAACCCCGACTTCGTCTCCCGCGCCCCCGAGGAGGTGGTGGAGGAGAACCGCGAGCGCCTGGCCGAGGCCGAGGCCGCCAAGGCCAAGCTGGAGAGCGCCCTGGCCCGCCTGGGCGCGGTGGCCTGAAGGTCCGGGCGGACATCCTGCTCGTCGAGCGCGGCCTGTTCGAGAGCCGCGCCAAGGCCCGCGCCGCCATCGAAGCCGGCGGGGTGATGGCGGCCGGCCGGCCGGTGCTGAAGCCGGCGGAGCTGCTGGACGCCGATGTTGGTCTGGAGGCGGTCCCGGCCCATCCCTGGGTTGGGCGCGGCGCGCTGAAGCTCTTGCATGCCCTGGAGACCTGGCCGGTGGCGGTGGCGGGACGGGTCGTCGTCGACCTGGGCGCCTCAACGGGCGGGTTCACCGAAGTCTGCCTCTCGAAGGGCGCCACACGGGTCTATGCGGTGGACGTGGGCCGGGGCCAGCTGCATCCCACGCTCGCCGCCGATCCGCGCATCGTCAGCCTGGAGGCCACCGACGCCCGGAGCCTGTCGCCGGCCCTGATCCCCGACGCGCCAGAGTTGATCGTCGGCGACCTCTCCTTCATCGGCCTTGCGAAGGCGCTGCCGGCGGCCCTGGCCCTGGCGGCGGACTGCGCCGACCTCGTCATCCTGGTGAAGCCGCAGTTCGAGGTCGGACCCGAGCGGGTGGGGAAGGGCGGCGTCGTTTCGGACGAGGCGGCCCGGCTGGACGCGCTGGAGGCGGTGAAGGGCTTCCTGGCCGAGGCTGGCTGGCTGGTCCGCGAAACGACCGACAGCCCCATCGCCGGCGGCGACGGCAATCGCGAGTTCCTGCTCTGGGCCACAAAGAAAAAGGCCGCCCCGTGAAGGGCGGCCTAGTTCACTAGAGAGAGCTTTTAGTCGACGACCTGGTACCGGCCGGTGGGGTCGCGGCAGACGCGCACGAAGCGGGTCTGGGTGCGCCCGTCCGGCATGTAGATCGGGCTTTCCGCCAGGGTGCAGCCGGCCGCGTCGATCCCCTGGCCCTCGGCCATCCGGAAGCGCTCGCCGCGGCGGCCATAGGCGTAGTCGCGCTCTTCGTATCGGTAGGCGTCGCGTCCGTAGCCTTGGCCATAGCGATCGTAGCGATCGCCGGAGCGGTCATAGCGGTCGTTGTAGGCGGCCGGCGGGGGCAGGGGGGCCGGCGGAGGCGGAGCCATCGGCTCGACCATCTGGCCGTTGGTGCAGGCGGCCGCCGAATTGCCGACCCCGGCGCCCACCGCCGCGCCGACCGCGCCGCCCAGAATCGAGCCGTCCGTGCGGTGGCCACGGGCCGCGGCCTGGGAGCCGATCACCGCGCCCATGGCGCCTCCGATCAGGGCCCCGATGGTTCCACGGCCAGTCTTCTCGCGCTTGCAGGCGTCGTAGGAATAGTTCGGGCCCGAGCCGTAGTAGCCATGGGACCCGTAGGGCTGGGCCTGGGCGGCGGAGGCCAGCGCCAGGACGCCGGCCAGCGTGGCCAGGCCCGCCTTGGCGAAGGTGGAGCGGTTCGACATGAAATCCCTCGTCTCGAATTTGAATCACGACCCTGCCGGCCGCGTTGGGTCGAAACTTGGCCGCACGAAGCTGAACGGCGCTTGAACGACGCCGGCCTCTGCTATGGGAGGGGATGCGTCGTCCTCCTCCCCGTCCCCAGGCCAAAGCCGGTCCGCCGGTTGAACTCCTTATCGAGGCGGTCGGGGGAGAGGGCGACGGCGTCGCCGCTGGTCCCCGTTTCGTGCCCTTCACCCTGCCCGGCGAGCGCGTGCGCGCCGAGGGCGGCGGTGACCGCCTGCGGCTGCTGGAGGTGCTTCAGGCCAGCCCCGAACGGATCGAGCCGCCTTGCCCGCACTTCCACGCCTGCGGCGGCTGCGCCCTGCAGCATTGGGACCACGCGCCGTACCTCGACTGGAAGGTGGAGCGCCTGCGGGACACCCTGGCCCGCCAGCATATCGAGACCGAGATCCTGCCGGCCTTCGCCGCCGCCCCCGCGAGCCGCCGCCGCGTCGCCCTGCACGCCCGTAGCGGGAGCCGTGGCGTGGCGCGCCTGGGCTACAAGTCCCGCAAGTCGTGGGACTTGGTGGACATCGCCGTCTGCCCCATCGCCGATCCGGCCATCGAGGCGGCCCTGCCGGCCCTGAAGCGTCTGGCGGCGCCGCTCTTCGAGCATCCCAAGTCGGCCCCGACCCTGCACGTCACGCTCACCGACACCGGCCTCGATATCGACATCACCGGGGTGGAGGCCAAGAGCGGTGGGCTTTCCGCCGACGCCCGGATGCAACTGGCCGAACGCGCGGCGGCCGCAGACCTGGCGCGGGTCACCCTGGCCGGGGACATGGCGTTCCTGGCCCGCGCGCCCAGCGTGCGCCTGGGGCCGGCGCGGGTGTCGCTGCCGCCGGGCGCCTTCCTGCAGGCCACCCCTGGCGCCGAAGCGGCCATGGCGGCCTTCGTCGCCGAGGCCGCGGGGGGCGCGACCCGCATCGCCGACCTCTACTGCGGGGTGGGGACCTTCACCTTCCGGCTTGCGGCCATCGCCCCGGTCCAGGCCGCCGACTTCGCTCCGGCGGCCATCGCCGCCCTGATCGCGGCCCGGGCCAGCGCGCCGGGCCTGAAGGATATCGCGGCCGACGCCCGGGACCTGGTCCGCCGTCCGATGCTGGCCGAGGAGTTGCGCAAGACCGACGTCGCCGTCTTCGACCCACCCCGCGCGGGCGCGGCCGAACAGGCCGCCGAGCTGGCGCGCTCACGCGTGGCCCGGGTGATCGGCATCTCCTGCAACCCGGCCACCTTCGCGCGCGACGCCCGCATGCTCATCGACGCCGGCTTCCGGCTGGATCGGGTGCTCCCCGTGGACCAGTTCCTGTGGTCGCCCCACATGGAGTTGGTGGGCGTGTTTAGCCGGTAAGGAACAACCCGCGCCCTCTCCGAACAGGTCGATCTGGTCGCCGGGCTTGGGCGGCACGCGGAACTTCGTGGCGTCGACCTCGCCCCATCCCCGGCCCAGGCCGTACCGCGCCTTGGCGGCCTTGAAGCGGGCGTTCATCAGCTCGCCGATCGGCCCCTCGCCGGTCATGCGCCGGCCCCACTGGGCGTCGTAGTCCTTCCCGCCCCGCATCTGGCGGACCAGGGACATCACCTTGCGGGCCCGGTCGGGGTGGTCGGTCTCCAGCCACTCGCGAAACAGGTCCTTGATCTCCAGGGGCAGGCGCAGGGCGACGTAGCCGGCGCCGCTCGCCCCGGCCTCGGCGGCGCGCGCCAGCACCGCTTCCATCTCGTGATCGTTGAGGCCGGGGATCGAGGGGGCGAACATCACCGTCACCGGCACGCCGGCCTGCGTCAGCCGGGCGATGGCCTCGATGCGCTTCTCGGGCGTGGCGGCCCGCGGCTCCATGGAGCGTGAAAGCTTGCGGTCCAGGCTGGTCACCGAGATCGCCACCCGCGTCAGGTTCTGCGCGGCGGCCTCCGCCAGCAGGTCGAGGTCCCGCAGGATCAGGGCGGACTTGGTGATCACCGAGAACGGGTGGCGGAACCTGAGCAGCACCTCGATCACCTGTCGGGTGACGCGCAGGCGCCGTTCCTGCGGCTGGTAGGGATCGGTGTTGCCGCCGATATAGATCAGCTCCGGCTTGTAGCGGGGATTGGAGAGCTCGGCCTCCAGGAGCCGCGCGGCCTGCGGCTTGAAGAACAGCCGGGTCTCGAAATCCAGGCCCGGCGAGAGCCCCATGTAGGCGTGGGCCGGCCGCGCGTAGCAGTAGATGCATCCGTGCTCGCAACCCCGATAGGGATTGATCGAAGCCGAAAAGCCCACGTCCGGGCTGTCATTGCGGCTGATGATGACCTTGGCCTTCTCCGGCTCGACGGTGGTGGTCACCTGCGCGGGGGCGGCGTCATCCGGCGTCCAGCCGTCGTCGAAGGCCTCGCGCAGCTGGCTTTCGTAACGTCCGGTGACGTTGGAGCGGGCGCCGCGGCCCCGGATGTGTTGGGTGAAGGTGCTCACGCCAACATCCTAGCGCGGTATACGAACAAAACAAGAACTCGTTGACGACTGCCCCGCAACCGTTGCTTGTCGAAGCATGCTTTCGGTGATCGTCGACGCCCGGTCCGGCTCGCGCAAACTTCCCGCCTTGCTGGCTCAGCTGACCGCCGGCGCCGTCGACGGCCTGGTCCGGGAGGTGCTCATCCTGGCGCCGCCGGGAGAGGCCATGGCGGCCATCTGCGAGGACACCGGCGCGGAGCGATTCGACGATCTCGCCGCCGCCTGTCGCAGGGCCCGCTCGGAACGGCTCATGGTGCTGCCGGAAGAGCTTCGGCTGCGGGACGGCTGGATCGGATCGATCAATGACCACCTGGCGGCCGGCGGGGAGGCGGCGCTGGTCGAGGGCCTTTCGAAGGGCGGCCTCTTCAGGCGCGGGCCCTATGGGGTCCTGACCCGTCGCGATCGGGCCCTAGAGGGCGCCGATCTGCATGTCCTGCGCCGGCGCCTCGGGCTGCGGCCCAACCGGGTCGGCTAGGTCCAGCCGCACGTCGACCATCCGCGCGCCGCCGGCCAGGGCGTCCAGGGAGCGGACCTCCTCGCCGAACGCGCGCTTGTAGGTCCAGTAGGCGGCCACGACCTTCTCGACGTAGTCGCGGGTCTCCAGGGCCGGCAGGCTCTCGATCAGCATCAGGGGATCGTTCTCGCCCACCTGGGCCACGGCCTTCAGCACCGCCCCGGGCCCGCCGTTGTAGGCCGCCACGACGCGCAGCAGGTCGCCGCCCACGCCCTTGTCCATCAGCCAGGTCAGGTAGTCCTGGCCGGCGCGGAGGTTCAGGGCCGGGTCGAACAGCGGCTTGTGGTTCCGCTTCAGCTTGTCGTTCCCGGTCACCAGGGCCGCGGTTTCGGGCATCAGCTGCATCAGGCCGATCGCGCCGACCGGCGATACGGCCTTGGGGTTGAAGGCGCTCTCCTGGCGGACGATCGCGTAGACCAGGGCCTTGTCGATCGTGAAGCCGTCGCGAGGTTCCAGCGGCAGGGTGGGGTACTGGCCGAGCGAGCTGTAGCCCAGCACCTGGTAGCCGGCGCCGGCGCCCGAGGCGAGGGCGGCGATCAGGGCTTCCCACTGGCGCCGCTCCTGGCTGGTGCGGGCCAGGGCCTGGCCGGCGCGCAGCTCCTGGCGGGCGTCGTCGATGCGGCCGATCTGGGCCAGGGCCGCGGCGCGGTGGGCGCGGGCGTTGGAGGCGACGAAGTCCGCGACATCGTCCTTCGGCGGGGCCGGCGCCGGCGCCTGGTAGGCCGCGAGGGTTAGCTGGCCGGTCTCGGCGCTCGCCAGCTGGACCTGCCGTCCGGCGATCATGCCGTAGAAGGTCTGCGGCGACTGGGCCGCCAGTTGGAGGAAGGTCCGGGCTCCGAGCGTGTCGCCGAGCACCGTGGCGGAACGGGCGGCCCAGAAGGCGGCCGCCGAGCGCAGCCAGGCGTCCTCGGCATCGTCGCGCGCCACCTGGGAGAAGTAGTCCTGAGCCTGGGCGTAGTCGCCGAGCCGGTAGGCGGAGAGGCCGGCGATCCAGCGTTCGCCTACCTTCACCGCCAGGTCGAAGGCGCGCTTCACCTGGCCGGAATAGAAGGCGTCCCTGGCCGGGAAGGTGACCTCGCTGCGGGCGCCGTTCAGCACGGCGATGTCCGGGATCGGCGGGGCAGGGGCTTCGGGCGGCTTGCGCTTGGTCGCGATGGAGAAGATCCGGTCGGCCAGCGGCAGGTCGCGGAACCGCACCAGCCAGGAGGACAGCTCCTCGAAGCTGGCCGTGTGCGCGGTGGGGTGCATCAACTGGCTATAGGAGAGGTAGCCGCCCAGGGAGCCGTCGGAAATCTCGGTCAGCTTCAGTTGCGCGCCGAGGAAGTCGCCGGCGTCGGCGGCCTCGAAGGCCTGGCCGTAGGCCCGGGCGTCGGCGGTGGAGAGCGGGCGCGGCGGCGCGGCGGTCGCGGAGGCCGCAAAAGATGCGGCGCACACGAGGGCAAGAACCCCGGCGCATAGGCGCTTTCTGAGCGTCATGCCGTCGTCTTATCCGCGCGACCCTCTAACGAGGTCTGAACGCGGTCCCTTTTCTCGATTTCGAAGCGGTCACGCTAGGCAGGCCTGTCCGGGCGATCAAGCCTTTCGATAAGGGTCAAAAGGTCGCTCCAGGCCCGTTTCTTGGCCGCGGGCTGCCGCAACAGGAAGGCCGGGTGCAGGGTCGGCAGAGCCGGAAGCTCGACCGTGCCGTCAGTTGATCTCCACTCGAACCAACGCCCCCTAAGCGACAGAATACCTTCGTCTTTCTTCAGCATGAACTTGGCCGAGGCGCCGCCGACCAGCAGCAGCATCCGGGGCTTCGCCAGGATGATGGCCCGCTCCACGAACGGGGCGCAGATCAACTGTTCGTGGGGCGCGGGCGTGCGATTGCCCGGCGGGCGCCAGAAGACCGTGTTGGTGATCAGGGCGCGGCCCTCGAGCCCCGCCGACCCGAGCATCCTGTCCAGCAGCTTGCCCGCCCGGCCGACGAACGGCAGGCCCTGGGCGTCTTCCTCGGCGCCGGGACCCTCGCCGACGACCATCAGCGGCGCGCCTGCCTCGCCCCGCCAGCAGACGGCCTTGCTCGCCGCGCCCTCGTAGCGCAACGGGCAGCCCTCGAACGCGGCGATGGCGGCGGCCAGGGCGTCCAAGTCCTGGGCCTCGGCCGCCCGCGCGGCGGCTTCCGCCACCGGGCCGGAGACGTCCGGCTGGCCGGCCGGCGCGGCGCGCTGCGCCGGCGCCGGGATCCGGGCGGTGGGTTGCGGCGGGGCGACCTTGCCGGCCTCGATCCGGTCGAGGGGCTGGTCCAGCAGCATGGCGTCGACGCCGCCGTCCGCCCAGAAGGCGAGCAGGCTTTCGGCGGCGCGGTCGGAGGCGTGCATGCGCCGACCATAGCGCGCCGCGCCGCCTTTGAAATATCGCGATGGCGTTCAGGCTTGACCCTCGGCCCGTCACCTCCCGATATCAGCCGTCTACAGCCCCTTCCCCGGGGCGAGAGGGAGCAGGGCGATGAGCGAAGGCGTCGAACGCGAGTCCATGCAGTACGACGTCGTCATCGTCGGCGCCGGCCCCTCGGGGTTGGGCGCGGCGATCCGCCTGAAGCAGCTCGCCGCCGAGGCCGGGACCGAGATCTCCGTCGCCGTGCTGGAGAAGGGCTCCGAGGTTGGCGCCCACATCCTCTCCGGGGCGGTGTTCGACCCCAAGGCGCTGACCGAGTTGATCCCGGACTGGAAGGCCCAGGGCGCGCCCCTGGAGACGGCGGTCACCGAGGACCGTTTCCTGCTGCTCGGCCCTCAGGGGAGCCTCGATCTGCCCATGTGGGCCATGCCGGGGTTCATGAACAACCACGGGAATTACATCGGCTCGCTCGGCAACCTCTGCCGCTGGCTTGCGCAGCAGGCCGAAGCCCTGGGCGTCGAGGTCTACCCGGGCATGGCCGCCTCGGAGCCGGTGTTCGGCGAGGACGGCGCTTTGAAGGGCGTGGTCGCCGGCGTCTCGGGCCTGGGCAAGGACGGCAAGCCGGGGCCGCTCTACGAGCCCGGCATGGAGCTGCACGGCAAGTACGTCTTCATCGGCGAAGGCGTCCGCGGCTCGCTGGCCAAGGTGCTCAAGGCCCGATTCAATCTCGGCAAAGACTCCCAGCCGGAGAAATATGGCATTGGTATCAAGGAGCTGTGGCAGGTTCCTGACGACGCGTTCATCCCCGGCCTGGTGCAGCACACCACCGGCTGGCCACTCGACAACGCCACGGGCGGCGGCTCCTTCCTGTACCACTTCGGGGACAACTACGTGGCCATCGGGTTCGTGGTGCACCTGAACTACAAGAACCCCTGGCTGTCGCCCTTCGACGAGTTCCAGCGCTTCAAGCACCATCCGGACGTCGCCAAGTTCCTGGAGGGCGGCAAGCGCATCTCCTATGGCGCGCGCGCGATTTCCGAAGGCGGGCTGCAATCCACGCCCAGGCTCCATTTCCCCGGCGGCGTCCTGCTGGGCGACAGCGCCGGACTGGTCAACGTCCCGCGCATCAAGGGCAGCCACAACGCCATCAAGAGCGGGATGATGGCCGCCGAGGCCGCCTTCCACGCCCTGCAGGCGGGCCGGTCTGGGGACGAGCTGACTGAATACGGCGACCTGTTCGAGCGGTCCTGGGTCCGGAAGGAGCTGCATGTCGTGCGCAACGCCAAGCCGCTCCTGTCCAAGCTCGGCACCGCGGTGGGCGGCGCCGTCGGCATCCTCGAGATGTGGACCACCAGCCTGCTCGGCGGCTTCTCCTTCTTCGGGACCCTGGGCCACGGCAAGGGCGACGCCGAATCCACCGGTCTGGCGAAGGACTACCAGCCGATCGTCTACCCCAAGCCTGACGGGGTGCTGAGCTTCGACAAGCTTTCCAGCGTCTTCCTGTCGAACACCAACCACGACGAGGGCCAGCCGGCGCACCTGAAGCTGCGCGATCCGAGCATCCCGATCGGGAGCAATCTTCCGAGGTATGGAGAGCCGGCGCGGCTTTATTGCCCGGCGGGTGTCTATGAGGTGCTCTACGACGAGGCCGGTCAAAATCCGAAGTTCCAGATCAACTTCCAGAACTGCGTCCACTGCAAGACCTGCGACATCAAGGACCCGGCCCAGAACATCGACTGGACGACCCCGCAAGGCGGCGACGGGCCCAACTACCCGAACATGTGAGACGTCGCGCGCACTTGCCCACGGCTGCGCATGCGCTCATGTTCGCCGGCCATGCGCAGTCTCCTCGCCTTCGCCGCACCGCTCGTCCTCCTCAGCGCGTGCGCTGCGACGCCGGGACCCCACCCCACGACGTCCGCCGCCGTGCCGATCACCGCCGACACCGCCTATGGGATGTTCCTGGCTGGCAACGCCGCGATGAACGAAGGCCGCAGCGGCGACGCTTCGCGCCTTCTCGACATGGCCCGCGCCCAGAGCGGCGGGGAAGTCGCCGTCGCCGAGCGTGCGTTCAGCGCCGCCCTGGCGGCCGGTGAGATCGCCCGGGCGGCCGCCCTGGCCCCCGAGGGAGAGGCCGCCACCGAGTCCAACAAACGGCTGGGCCGGCTGGTCAAGGCGGTGGATCTGCTCGCCGCCGGCAAGGCCAAGCCGGCTTACGACACCTTGAAGGCTGAACCGGTCGGCTTCCCGCACCGTTCAGCGGCCGTTCTCCTGGCCCCGTGGGCCGCCGCGGCGGCTGGCGATGTCGAGGCCTCGCTGGTCCGCCCGGACGCCCGTGGCGACACGATCGTCGAATACTACGGCGTCCTCGGCCAGGCCTTCCTCTACGAGCGGGCGCGCCGCTACGACGAGGCCGAAACCGCCTTCAAGCAGGTGACCGGACAGAACGGCAGCGAACTGGCGGTGATCGCCTACGCCCAGTTCCTGGAACGCCGCGACCGCCGGCCGGACGCCGTGGCGACGCTCGACGTCGCCCTGGCGCGCACGCCGGGCAGCATAGCCATGAAGAACGCCCGCGCCCACGCCGCCTCCAGCAAGGCCGCGACGCCGATGCTCACGCTCCGCGAGGGCGCGGCGCTGGCGCTGCTGCCGCCGGCCAGCAGCATGATCCAGGCCCGACAGGCGCCGATGGGCCTGGCCTATCTGCGCCTCTCCCTGCGGCTGGACCCTGACCGCAACGACGCCTGGCTGATGGTCGGGGATTTCCTGCAGGGGCTGGGCGACGTCGAGGCCGCGCGCGAGGCCTATAGCCGCCCGAAACCCGGCTCAAACGAGTATGTCTCCGCCCAAGTCAAGCTGGCCTGGAGCTATCAGAACGCCGGCGACAAGGCCCAAGCCCTGAAGCTTGCGCGCGCCGCCGCGGCCACTGGGGATATCGACTCCCGGGTCGCCCTTGCCGATCTCCTGCGGGCCAACGACGAATACTCCGAGGCGGTGGCGATCATGACCGAGGTCATGCAGACCACGCCCGATCCCCGGCTCTACTTCGCCCGCGCGCTCGCCTTGGAGCAACTGGGCCGTTGGAAGGAAGCCGAGGCTGACCTAGTCGAAGCGCTGAGGCTCAGGCCGACCGACGCCGAGATCCTGAACCACCTGGGCTACTCCTGGATCGATCGCGGCGAGCGGCTGAACGAGGCCCTGGCCATGGTCCAGAAGGCGGTGGAGCGCAATCCGCGGTCCGGCGCCATGATCGACTCCCTCGGCTGGGCGTATTTCCGCATGGGGAACTATCCGACGGCGGTCCGCCGGCTGGAGCAGGCCGTGGAGCTGCAGGCCGGCGATCCCGACATCAACAACCATCTGGGTGACGCCTACTGGATGGTCGGCCGCAAGGACGAGGCGGTATTCCAATGGCGTCGGGTCCTCTCCCTGCGCCCCGATCCCAAGACCAAAGCCGACGCCGAGGCCAAGCTGGCGTCGGGCGCCGGGCCGGTCGCGCCCGCCGCGAAGATCGCCGGACAGTAAGGATGAGGGCCACCGCCTTGGCCCCGGCCAAGGTGAACCTTTTCCTGCATGTCGGGGGGCCGGGAAACGACGGCTACCACCCGATCTGCAGCCTGATGGTCTTCGCGGACATCGGCGACCTTCTGACCCTCGCCCCAGCCGCCGCTCCGGCGCTCACCATCCATGGACCGTTCGGCGGGGCGCTGGACGGGGAGGGGGACAACCTGGTCGTGCGGGCGGCCCGGGCCCTGGTGGCGGAGGCGCGTCGCCCGGTCCCCCCGCTCGCCCTCTCGCTCGACAAGCAGCTGCCGGTGGCCAGCGGCCTGGGCGGCGGCTCCAGCGATGCGGGGGCCACCTTGCGGCTGTTGCGCGAGGCGCTCGATCTTCCGGTCAGCGACGAACGGCTCCAGGTCCTGGCCGCGGGCCTGGGCGCCGACGGCGGCGCCTGCCTTTGGGGGGCGCCGGTGATCGCCGAGGGGCGGGGAGAACGGCTCAGCGCCGCGCCCGGCCTGCCGCCGCTGCACGCGGTGCTGGCGCGCGCGCCGGCGCCTGTCTCCACCGCCGAGGTCTACCGCCGTTTCGATGCGCTCGGCCGCTTCGGCTCGGTGGCGGCGCCGCGCCGACCGGGCGCCTTCGGAAGCGCGGAGGAGCTGGCGGTCTGGCTCGCGGCTCAGCGCAACGACCTGGAGGCCGCGGCGATCGCGGTCGCGCCCGAGGTGGCAGAGGTGTTGGCGGCCCTCAGGGACCAGCCGGAAGCTCTGCTCGCCCGGGTGTCCGGGTCTGGCGGGACCTGTTTCGCCCTCTGCGCCGGCGACCGGGAAGCCCAAGCCCTGGCGGAGCGGATCCAGGGCCTTACGTCCGGATGGTGGGTGCGGACCTGCCGCCTGGGCGGCCCCTGGCCAGACTGACCCGCTTCCCACAGAAAACGGGAGCCCCGAAGGACTCCCGTTTCCCGGCCAAAGCTGGCTCCGGCCGGACCACTGGGGCCCGGCCGGGTCTCCATTAGGTGTGGTAGGCGCGTTCGCCGTGCTCGACGATGTCCAGGCCTTCCTCCTCGGCGTCGGCCGAGGCCCGCACGCCGATGGTGAACTTGATCAGCAGGAAGACGATGGCGCTGGCGATGCCCGACCAGGCGATGGTCAGCAGCACGCCCTTGATCTGCGCCGTGATCTGGAAGACCGCGTCATAGCCGACCGCACCATTGGTGAAGTCCACCACGCCCGCGCCGCCCAGGGCCGGATTGACCAGGATGCCGGTGCCGATGGCGCCGATGATGCCGCCGATGGCGTGGATGCCGAAGGCGTCCAGGCTGTCGTCGTACTTCAGGGCGTTCTTGATCACCGAGCAGAAGAACACGCAGACCGGGCTGACGATCAGGCCGAGCACGATCGCGCCGACCGGTCCGGCGAAGCCGGCGGCCGGAGTGACCGCCACCAGGCCGGCGACCAGGCCGGAGGCCAGGCCGAGCATCGAGGCCTTCTTGCGCGTGACCCACTCGGTCATCGCCCAGGAGAAGCCCGCCGCCGCGGTGGCCAGCAGGGTGTTGACCATGGCCAGGCCCGCGTAGCCGTTGGCTTCCAGGTTGGAGCCGGCGTTGAAGCCGAACCAGCCGACCCACAGCAGGCCCGCGCCGACCAGGGTCAGCGTCAGGGAGTGCGGCGGCATGGGCTCGGTGCGGTGACCCTTGCGGGGGCCGAGGACCAGCGCGCCCACCAGCGCGGCGATACCGGCGTTGATGTGCACCACCGTGCCACCCGCGAAGTCCAGAGCGCCGAAGGCCCAGATCTGTCCGGCTCCGCCCGAGAGGGCGTCAGCCGTCTGACCGAAGGCCGAGCTCGCCCCCGCCCACCACCAGACCATGTGCGCCATGGGATAGTAGGAGAGCAGCGGCCAGAGGATCGCGAACAGCACAACCGCGGCGAACTTCATCCGCTCCGCCAGGCCGCCAAGGACGAGGGCGGCGGTGATGCAGGCGAAGGTCATCTGGAAGCAGACGAACACGATCTCGGGGATCACCACGTCGCGCGAGAAGGTCTCGACGTTCGTGAAGCCCCCGTCGGCGTTGTAGAGGGCGCCGTTCAGGAACAGCTTGCTGGCCCCGCCGACGAACTTGTTCAGTCCACCGCCATCGGTGAAGGCCAAGCTGTAGCCCCAGAAAGCCCAGGCCATCATGCCGATGACGGTCACGATCGAGACCTGCATCAGCATCGAGAGCATGTTCTTCTGACGCACCAGGCCGCCGTAGAAGAGGGCCAGACCCGGGAGGATCATCAGCAGCACGAGGATGGTCGAGACGAGCATCCAGGTCGTGTCGCCCTTGTCCGGCGTCGGGGCCGCGGCAGGTTCTTCGGCCGGTGCGGCGACCGCTTCAGCCGGCGCCTCCGCCGGAGCCGCCTCGGCGGCCGGGTCCATCGCAGCCGCCGGAGCGGCCGCGGCCGGCGCGGGCGCTTCCTGGGCCAGGGCGGGAGCAGCGATCGGCGCCCCCGCGATCATGGCGGCGAGCATCACGCCCGCCAGCCGTTGCATACCTAGAAATTTCATAATCAGTCCCCTTGTCCCGATCCGCCTAGAGCGCCGCGACGCCGGTCTCGCCCGTCCGGATGCGCACGGCCTCCGAGACGTCGAGGACGAAGATTTTCCCGTCGCCGATCTTGCCGGTGGCGGCGGCGGCCTTGATGGCCTCCACGGCCTTGCTCGCGGCAGCGTCGTCGACCACCACCTCCAGCTTCACCTTGGGCAGGAAGTTGATCTGGTATTCCGCGCCCCGGTAGATCTCGGTTTGGCCCTTCTGTCGGCCGTAACCCTTGACCTCCGAGACCGTCAGCCCTTCCACACCGGCGCCGACGAGCGCTTCGCGCACGTCGTCCAGCTTGAAGGGTTTGACGATCGCCATGATTAGTTTCATCGCTCGCTCCCGCGTCGGCCCTGAGGGCGGGCCAGCCCCTCTTGTTTGATCAAAGTCCGCCGCATCGACCCCATCCCCAGCGCGGCGAACACGACCGAGGCTATGGCCCGATCGGACGGCGCCGGGCGCGGAACGGGTCGCTAAAGGCTTAAAGAAGCGGCATCTCGCCCAATTCGTAGGCAGGACTCATCGGCGGCGCTCGTTATTTGGGCGCCAGATGGCTCCGCCGGCTCCGATGGGGCCTTGAAACCGCCCAGAAAATTCGGATTGTGTCGGCCGAATTTCCAGCCACGAGGATCTGATGTCGCCCACCCGTCTGACCGCCGCCGCTTTTGTCGCCCTGGCCATGGGCCTGGGCGCCGCCGGAACCGCCGCCGCCCAGGCCGCCGCCACCGCGGAGGCCACGGCGAGCGCCACCTTCAAGCCCGTGGCCGTCCAGGGCGACCTCATGGACAGCCTGCGGCTGAACGGAGGCTTCACCACCTTCGTCAAGGCCAGCGACGCGACCAACCTGTCGGGCATGTTCAAGACCAACAAGAACCTGACGATCTTCGCGCCCACCGACGCGGCCTTCGCGGCCATGCCGCCGGCCGAGCTGACCGCCTTGATGGCCGACAAGGCCCGCCTGCAGAAGTTCGTGCTGCACCACGTGGTCAACGCGCCGGTGCCGTCGACGAAGATCAAGGGCACCAAGGGCCCTCTGCCGACCCCCGCCGGCGACAACGTCCTGCTGGACGGCAGCGACGAGGCCGGCCCCCTGCGGGTGGACGGCGCGACCATCGTCCAGGCCGATGTCCAGACCGGCAGCGGCCTGCTGCAGGTGGTCGACAAGGTGCTGATCGCCGGCCAGGGCAATCCCGATCCGGCCCCCGAGGCTGCTCCAGCCGCTCCGGCGACCTGACCACGCTGCACAAGCTTGAAGCATCAGTCGGCGGGCCCTATGGTCCGCCGACTTTTTTTGCGCCTGCGAAACCGCCATTCCCCCGATGCCTGAGCCACTTTCCTTTCAGGGCCTGATCCTGAAGCTGCATGACTATTGGAGCCGTCAGGGCTGCGTGATTCTGCAGCCCTATGACGTCGAGGTGGGGGCGGGGACCCTGCACCCGGCCACGGTCCTGCGCGCCCTCGGTCCAAAGCCGTGGCGGACGGCCTATGTGCAGCCTTCGCGCCGGCCGGCGGACGGCCGCTATGGCGAGAACCCCAACCGGCTGCGCCAGCATCACCAGTACCAGATCATCCTGAAGCCCAATCCGCCCAACCTGCAGGAGCTCTATCTGGGCTCGCTGGAGGCGATCGGCATCGATCCCCTGCTGCACGACATCCGCTTCGTCGAGGATGACTGGGAGAACCCCACCGTCGGGGCCTGGGGCCTGGGCTGGGAGGTGTGGTGCGATGGGATGGAGATCACCCAGTACACCTACTTCCAGCAGGTGGGCGGGCTCGACGTGTTCCCGGTGGCCGGCGAGCTGACCATCGGCCTGGAGCGGCTCAGCCTCTATCTGCAGGACAAGGACAACGTCTACGACCTGAAGTTCAACGACGACTTCACCTACGGCGAGGTGTTCCTGGCCAACGAGCAGCAGTTCTCGGCCTTCGAGCTGGAGGTCGCCGACGTGGCGACCTTCAAGCGGCAGTTCGAGGATATGGAGCGCGAGGTCCCGCGCATCCTGGCGGCCCGCGGTCGGCAGGGAGAGCAGCTGGTGCTGCCCGCCTATGACCACGTGCTGAAGGCCTCACACCTGTTCAACATCATGGACGCCCGCGGCGCCATCGCGGTCGCCGAGCGCCAGAGCTACATCGGCCGCATTCGCGACCTCTGCAAAGCCTGCGCGGAAGCCTGGGTGGCCCAACAGGGCGGGAACGCCTGATGCCCCAACTCCTGCTCGAACTGCTTTCCGAAGAGATTCCCGCGCGCATGCAGGCCCAGGCCGGGCGCGACCTGGAGCGGATGGCCCGCGAGCGCCTGGCGGCCGAAGGGCTTCTGCCCGAGGCGCTGAAGACCTTCGCCGGCTCGCGCCGTCTGACCCTGGTCGCCGAAGGGCTGCCGGAGGCGCAGAAGGACCGCTCCGAAGAGATCAAGGGCCCCCGGGTGGGCGCGCCAGAGCAGGCCCTGGACGGCTTCCTGCGCAAGAACGGCCTGACCAAGGACCAGCTCGTCGAGCGGGACGGGGTCTATTACGCCACGGTCGATCGACCCGGCCGGCCGACGCCGCAGATCGTGGCCGAGATGGTCTCCGACATCGTCCGCAACTTCCCCTGGCCCAAATCGATGGTCTCCGGGACCAGCAAGCTGCGCTGGGTGCGGCCGCTGCGGCGCATCCTCTGCGTCTTCGACGGCGAGATCGTGCCGTTCGAGATCGAGGGCATCGCCAGCGGCAAGACCACCGAGGGTCACCGCTTCATGGGCTCGGGAAAGCCCTTCGAGGCGAAGGACTTCGACGCCTACGCCGAGAAGCTCGCCAAGCACTATGTCGTGCTGGATCCCGAGGAGCGGAAGGACCGCATCCTCGACGCGGCCAAGACACTCTGTTTCGCCCGCGGACTGGAGCTGGTGGAGGACGCCGGCCTGCTCGACGAGGTGAGCGGCCTGGTGGAATGGCCGGTCCCGATCCTCGGCGACATGGACCCCGCCTTCCTGGACCTGCCTCCGGAGGTGATCCGCACCTCCATGCGCGTGCACCAGCGCTATTTCGCCGTGCGCGACCCGAAGACCGGCAAGCTCGCGCCGCATTTCCTGGCCGTGGCCAATATCGAGGCCAAGGACGGCGGCGCCACCATCGCCAAGGGCAACGCCAAGGTGCTGACCGCCCGCCTGGCCGACGCGCGGTTCTTCTGGACCGAGGATCGCAAGACCCGCCTCGAGGACCGGCTGGAGAAGCTCAAGGGCGTCACCTTCCACGCCAAGCTGGGCGCCATGTACGAGCGCGTCGAGCGCCTGGAGATGATGGCGGGGGCTCTGGCCCCTAGGATCGGCGCCGATGTCGCCAAGGCGGTCCAGGCGGCGCGCCTCGCCAAGGCCGACCTGGTCACCGGTGTGGTCGGCGAGTTCCCCGAGTTGCAGGGCGTGATGGGCGGCTATTACGCCGAGGCCGAGGGCCTGTCGTCGCTGGTGGCCGAGGCCATTCGCGACCACTACCGGCCCGCCGGTCCCAGCGACGAGGCGCCGGACCGGCCGGTGACCATGACCGTGGCCCTGGCCGACAAGTTCGACACCCTCACGGCGTTCTTCGCCATCGGCGAGAAGCCCACCGGCTCGCGCGATCCCTTCGCCCTGCGCCGCGCGGCCCTGGGGATCATCCGGATCGCCCTCGCGTCGGAGCTGCGCCTGCCGCTCAAGGAGATCGTCGCCGACTGGTACCGGGCGCTGCGTTGCTTCGTGGATCCGGGCCGGGCGCTCTGGGTGAGCACCCCCAGGCTTTCGGCGCATCTGGGCGCCGCCGGGCGGGCCAAGTCCCGGGAGTTCGACACCTACCTGCGCGAATTCGACGAAGCTCTGCTCGACGGCGCGCCGAAGGTCGTGGCCATGGACCGCGAGGTCGACTTGGTCTTCGACCGGCTGGAACGCGAGCCGCCGGACGGCGAGCTGCTCTATGCCTTCCGGCCCTACGAGGAGGTCGTGGCCGAGATCCTGGCCTTCTTCGCCGACCGGCTCGCCGTGGTGCTGCGCGACCAGGGCCAGCGGCACGATCTGGTGGCCGCTGTGTTCGCGCTCGGCGACGACGACCTGACGCGGATCGTCACCCGCGTGAATGCGTTGGACGATTTCCTGAAGACCGAGGACGGGGCGAACCTTCTGGCCGGTTACAAGCGCGCGGTGAACATCCTCAGGGCCGAGGAGAAGAAGGGTCCGCTGCCGGTCGGCCGGGCCCGCGCCATGGGCGGCGCACCCGCCGAAGAGAGCGCCCTGATCGCCGCCGTCGACGCCGTCGAGGCGGCGGTGGACAGCGCCATGGCCGGCGAGGATTTCGCCCGGGCCATGGCCGAACTGGCCCGGCTCCGCGGCCCCGTCGACGCCTTCTTCGACAAGGTGCTGGTGAATTCGGACAAAGCCGAAGAGCGGGATAACCGCCTCAAGGTGCTGACACAGGTGAGGGACGCTATGGGCCGGGTGGCCGACTTCGGCCAGGTGACGGGTTAGCGGAGGACGTTCGGTCATGGCCGGGGCGATGCTCAAGACACGCTGGGTTTACGCCTTCGGCGGCGGCGCGGCGGACGGCTCGGCCGCGATGAAGGACCTGCTCGGCGGCAAGGGCGCGAACCTGGCCGAGATGTCCGCCCTCGGCCTGCCGGTGCCCCCTGGCTTCACCATCACCACCGAGGCCTGCGTCCATTATTATTCCAACGCCCAGAGCTATCCCGCCGAACTCAAGGACGAGGTGGTGGCGGGCCTGCGCAAGGTCGAGCAGCTGACCGGCAAGCGGTTCGGCGACCCCTCGGGCCCGCTGCTGGTGTCGGTGCGCTCCGGCGCGCGCGCCTCGATGCCCGGCATGATGGACACGGTGCTGAACCTCGGCCTCAACGACGCGACCGTCGAGGGGCTGGCGGGCCTATCCGGCGACCGGCGCTTCGCCTTCGACAGCTACCGCCGTTTCATCCAGATGTATTCGGCCGTGGTCCTCGGCCTGGACCACCACCTGTTCGAGGAGATCCTCGACGACCACAAGGACCGCCTGGACGTCCGCGAGGACACCGCCCTGTCGGCGGATGACTGGGAGGTCGTGGTCCAGGACTACAAGCGCGCCGTGCAGGACGAACTCGGCGTGCCCTTCCCGCAGGATCCGCAGGCCCAGCTCTGGGGCGCGATCGGCGCGGTGTTCGCCAGCTGGATGAACGACCGGGCCAAGTTCTACCGCCGCATGCACGACATCCCGGAAAGCTGGGGCACCGCCGTCAACGTCCAGGCCATGGTGTTCGGCAACATGGGGCAGACCTCGGCGACGGGCGTGGCGTTCACCCGCAACCCCTCCACCGGCGAGTCCCGGCTCTATGGCGAGTTCCTGATCAACGCCCAGGGCGAGGACGTGGTGGCCGGCATCCGCACGCCGCAGCCGCTGACCAAGGCGTCCCGCGAGGAAATGGGCGACCGGCACCCTTCGATGGAGGAGGCGCTTCCGGAAGTCTTCGCCGAGTTCCTGGCGGTGGTGACCCGGCTGGAGACCCACTACCGCGACATGCAGGACGTCGAGTTCACCGTCGAACAGGGCAAGCTCTACCTGCTGCAGACCCGCAACGGGAAGCGCACCGCCAAGGCGGCGCTGAAGATCGCCGTGGACCTCGCCGCCGAAGGCCGGATCGACCACGCCGAAGCGGTGATGCGCGTCGATCCGGGCTCGCTGGACCAACTGCTGCACCCCACGATCGATCCGGGCAGCCCGCGCGACGTGCTGGCCACGGGTTTGCCGGCCTCTCCCGGGGCGGCCACCGGCAAGGTGGTGTTCACCGCCGAGGAAGCCGAGCGGCTGGGCGGGGCGGGGGAGGCGGTGATCCTGGTGCGCGAGGAGACCAGCCCCGAGGACATCCGGGGCATGGACGCCGCACGGGGGATCGTGACCGCTCGCGGCGGGATGACCAGCCACGCGGCCGTGGTGGCGCGCGGCATGGGGCGGCCCTGCGTCTCCGGCGCCGGCGAGATCCAGATCGACATCAAGGCCCGTGAATTCCGCGCCCGGGGCCGCACCGTCCGCGCCTACGACATCGTCACCATCGACGGCTCGACGGGGGAGATCCTGGCGGGCGCGGTGAAGATGACCCAGCCCGAAATGTCCGGCGACTTCGCCACCCTGATGAGCTGGGCCGACAAGTCCCGTCGCCTGAAGGTCCGGGCCAACGCCGAGACCGCCCTGGACGCCACCACCGCGCGCGAGTTCGGGGCGGAAGGCATTGGCCTTTGCCGCACCGAGCACATGTTCTTCGACCCCGACCGGATCGCCGCGGTGCGGGAGATGATCCTCGCCGACGACGAGGCCGGCCGCCGGACGGCGCTGGCCAAGATCCTGCCCATGCAGCGCGCCGATTTCGTCGAGCTGTTCCAGATCATGGACGGCCTGCCTGTCACCATCCGCCTGCTGGACCCGCCGCTGCACGAATTCCTGCCCCATACGCAGGAGGACGTGGCCGCGGTCGCCGAGGCAACGGGCGTCGATCCCCAGAAGCTGCTGCGGCGCGCCAAGGAGCTGCATGAGGTCAACCCCATGCTCGGCCATCGCGGTTGCCGGCTGGGCGTAGCCTATCCCGAGATCTACGAGATGCAGGTGCGGGCGATCCTGGAGGCGGCCTTCGAGACGGGCGCCGTCCCCGAGATCATGCACCCGCTGGTGGCCAAGGGCGAGGAAATGGCCTTCCTGCGCGCCCTGACCGACCGGACGGCCCAGGAGGTGATCGCCGAAAAAGGCCGCCCGATCACCTACCAGGTCGGCACCATGATCGAGCTGCCCCGCGCCGCGATCCGCGCCGGCGACCTGGCTGAGAACGCAGAGTTCTTCTCGTTCGGCACCAACGACCTGACCCAGACCACCTTCGGCATCAGCCGGGACGATTCCGGCCGCTTCCTCGGCGCCTATATCGACAAGGGCATCTTCGAGAAGGACCCGTTCGTCACCCTCGACCAGGAAGGGGTCGGCGACCTGATCCGCATCGCCGCCGAACGCGGCCGGGCGGTCCGGCCGGACGTCAAGCTCGGCATCTGCGGCGAACATGGCGGGGATCCCGCCTCGATCGCCTTCTGCGAGGCGATCGGCCTGGATTACGTCAGCTGCTCACCGTACCGGGTGCCCATCGCCCGCCTCGCCGCCGCCCAGGCGGCCATCGGCGAGCGGGAAAAGGACCGCTAAAGCGCTGCTTGACCCGTCCGACAGGGGCGCGCACGCTTGCGCCTTCGGAGGACGCCTTGGACGATCCTTTCCTCGAGCAGATCGTCTGGTCCGGCCTGGCCTTCATCGTCCTGGTCGGCGCCGCGACGTGGGCCAGCCTCTGCAAGCCCACCGGCCCCCTCAATGAACTCCGCGCCCGCGGCCTGCTGGCCGAGGCCTTTCCGCACCGGACGGTGGAGAGCGTCTGGCTGGGGGCGGACGGCAAGGCCGCCTTGGCCAAGTCCGGCGCCCTGGCTCTGATCGTCTGCGCGGTGGGCGAGGGGTTCGTGGTGCGTCAGATCCCCTGGGCGCAGGCGCTGTCGCGCAGCTTCCGCTCCGGCAGCATCAAGATCGACCTCTCCGATGACGCAGCGCCCCCGGCGCTGATCTCGCTCATCGCCTGGCCGCCCAAGAACCTCGCGGCCTAGTCCCTCAGCAGCGGCAGGCTCAGGCCCGAGACCGGCCGCTCGCCCAGCACTTCGCGCCGGAACCTGAACAGCTCCGCCGGCCGCCCGCCGGTGCCGGCGTCGAGCCGTCCCAGACCCTCCACCAGTTCGGCGCGTTCGAGGGCCCGGCGGAAATTCTGCTTGTGCAGCGGGGCGCCGACGATCGCCTCGACCGTGCGCTGCAGGGCCGAGAGGGTGAAGGCCTCGCCCATCAGCTCGAACACCACGGGCCGGTACCGGAGCTTGCCCCGCAGCCGCCCCAGGGCCGTGGCCAGGATGCGGCGGTGGTCGGAGATCATCGGCTGGCCGGTCGCCGCCCGCAGGGCCTCGTGCGGCGCGGTCTCGCCCCGATCGCGGGCGGCCTCCTGCACCAGCCCGGCCTCGTAGAGCAGTTCGTAGCGCTCCAGCACCCGTTCCTCGTTCCACGGGCCCCCGTCGAAGGCGAACAGCAGCCGGGCGCGCGCCAGGCGCTGCGGATCGCCGGCTCGCAGTGCGGCCTCGATGGGGTCCAGGGCCGCCGGCCGGCCCTGACGCCAGTCCTCCCAGGGGAAGAACCGCGACCAGGGCCGCCACTCGCTGGCGGCGAACTGGGTGTCCAGGGCGGCCGGAGCCAGCGCCAGGTAGCCCACCGAGATCACCCGGGCCGCGCTGTCGCCGACGTCGGCCAGCGGGGCGTCGCGCCCCTTGTCGCCAAAGGTGTAGAGCTGCTCCACATAGCCGAGGGTGAAGCGGGTCTGTTCGGTCACGAACGCCCGCATGGCCAGCTCGAAGGTCCGGTGCCCCTGCGGGTCGAACGGGCCGAACGGCAGGCCACAGAGTTCGCCGCCGCCGGCCGGGGGATGGCGCACGGTCAGCACCACGGCCTCGCCGTCGCGGATCGCGACCACCACCGCCGACAAGCCGATGACCACCGCCGCGCCCATGGCTATTCCGTCACGAAGGCCGAGGGCTCGACGATATAGCCGGCCGCCTCGGAAAGGGTGTGGAACCGCTGGACATACCGGCCCTGCGCCTCGGTCGGGGCCTGGGGTGTGATCCTGAGCCCGTAGCCGGCTGGCGGGGCGCCGAAGATCTCCAGCGCTTCCCCATGGGTGAATCCGGCCAGCTGGGTGGCCTCGAGGAAGGCGCAGGCCCGGTCCGCCTGCTTGATGAGCTTCTTGACCAGCGTCGGCGTCCTGGCCGGCAGGCCGAACCGCAGGTGGATGGCGGTCTCCAGACGCTCCTCGAAGGTCCGGTAGTCGACGCCCAGCGCCGCCTTGAAGGGCGAGATCATGTCGCCGATCACATATTCGGAGGCGTCGTGCAGCAGCGCGGCCAGGCGCCAGCGGGGATCGAGGTCCGGCTGGATGTGGGCGGTGATCTCCTCGACCACCACGGAGTGCTGGGCCACCGAGAAGGCGTGCTCGCCCACCGTCTGGCCGTTCCAGCGCGCGACGCGCGCCAGGCCGTGGGCGATGTCCTCGATCTCGATATCGAGGGGCGAGGGATCGAGCAGGTCGAGGCGGCGACCGGACAGCATGCGCTGCCAGGCCCGCGGCGTTTCCTTGCTCGGCCCTTTCCTCAACGGTCCATTCCCTTCAGTGTCGGGCTCGTGACTGACCCAGGACCTGACAAAGATCAATGCACGGCCCATCTAAGGGTCTAGGCTCCTGATCGGGAAGGAGGGCGGACGACATGAGCTGGGCGCGCATTATGGCCCCCCTGTCCGGCGGACAAGGTGACAGGCCAGCCATAGCCGCCGCGGCTGAGCTGGCCCGGCCGTTCGGCGCTGAGCTCGCCGGAATATATGCGCCCGCCGACGTCGCCGACGTGATGCCCTGGATGGGCGAGGGGTTCCTGGGCGGGGTCCAGACCACCGCCCTGGAGTCCCTGAACGAGGCCGCCGCCGTCGGTGAGGCCGTGGCTCGAGCGGCCATCGACGCCATAGCCTACGAAAAGAAGCGCTTTGTCGCCCTGAAGACGCCCGTTTGGGCCGGGCTTTCCGCCGAAAGCCGGCTCTCGGACGTGATCGTCTTCGCTTCGGACGCGCCGCGCGGCCGCGGCCCGCTGGCCCAGGCGTTCCAGCAGATGGTGGCCGCCGAGCAACGGCCCGTGCTGGTCGCCCGTGAGGGGCTGAAGGTCGGCGGCGTTGTCGCCGTGGCCTGGGACGGGGGCAAGGAGGCCTCCCGCGCCGCGCGCCTGGCCCTGCCCCTGCTCGAAAAGGCCGCCAAGGTGGTGATCCTGGCCGCCCCCAAGGCCAGCGCGCGCAAGATCGATCCAGAGCGGCTGCAGGCCTATTACGCGGCGCGCGGGGTGAAGAGCGCGCTTGGAATGCTGTCCGACGCCGGCGACGCCGCGCCGGCCCTGCTGCGCGGCGCCGCCGAGGCGGGCGCCGACATCCTGGTGGCCGGGGCCTTCGGCCATCCGCGCCTGCAGGAATTTATCTTTGGGGGTACGACGCGCTCGTTGTTGAACTCCGAGGGCCCGTCGCTGTTCTTATCCCATTAGCAGCTGAGCAGAGGATACTCATGAGCCTGTCGCGGATCGTCATGCGTCTTGCCCGCAACCCCGGCACGGAATTCGCCGGCGGCGACGACCGGCGGGGCTATGCCCTTACCGCTCCGCTCACCGGCGACGGCCATCTGGATGAGGCGGCCTACGCCAAGCAACGGGACGCCTGCACCGTGCGTCGCTTCGCCCCCGACGAGGATGCGGCGGATGGCCGGCTGGCCCGCAAGGGACCGCGCTGGTTCTTCGACTACGACGAGAGCGACGTGGTGGACGACGAGCCGGTCCACCGGCTTGGCGAGCATCGCTTCGCGGTCGGCGAATACGTCACCATCACCGACGAGGACGGGCGTCCGCTGACCTACAAGGTCGTGGAGGTCCAGCCCGCGGGCTAGACCCCGCCGGGCCGCGCGGCGCCCTCTCGGCGGGCCAGGAAGGCCAGGCGTTCGAACAGGTGGACGTCCTGCTCGTTCTTCAGCAGCGCGCCATGCAGCGGCGGGATCAGCTTTGTCGGGTCCCGCTCGGTCAGCGTCTCGGCGTCGATGTCCTCGACCATCAGGAGCTTCAGCCAATCGAGCAGCTCCGAGGTCGAGGGCTTCTTCTTCAGGCCGGGGACTTTGCGCATGTCGTAGAAGATCCGCAGCGCCTCCCCGACCAGCTTCTTCTTGATGCCCGGATAGTGGACGTCGACGATCGCCTGCATGGTCTCGGGATCGGGGAAGCGGATGTAGTGGAAGAAGCAGCGGCGCAGGAAGGCGTCCGGCAGGTCCTTCTCGTTGTTGGAGGTGATGATCACGATCGGGCGCACCCTGGCGGCGATCGTCTCGCCGGTTTCGTAGACGTAGAACTCCATCCGATCGAGCTCCTGCAGGAGGTCGTTGGGGAATTCGATATCGGCCTTGTCGATCTCATCGATCAGCAGCACGGGCCGGCCGGGATGGTCGAAGGCCTCCCAGAGCTTGCCCCGCTTGATGTAGTTGCGGACGTCCTTCACCCGCTCGTCGCCGAGCTGGCTGTCGCGCAGCCGGCTGACCGCGTCGTACTCGTAGAGGCCCATGGTGGCCTTGGTGGTCGACTTGATGTGCCAGGTGATCAGGTCCGCCCCCAGCGCCTTGGCGATCTCGTAGGCCAGGACGGTCTTGCCTGTGCCGGGCTCGCCCTTGATCAGCAGGGGTCGCTCCAGGGCGATGGCGGCGTTGACGGCCACCTTCAGGTCGTCGGTCGCGACATAGGCCTGGGTGCCTTCGAAACGCGGGTTCATCGGGGCTCCGGGCGGGCGGGTCCCGCGTTCGAACGGTTGTTCGGATCGCGCTCAGCCTATCGCGCGCGGTGCGACGCGTACAAGTTGGCTTAAGCCGCCGCTAAGGGCTGGGAGCGCATGTCTCAGCCAACTTTTGGTCGTCCGGAGCCTGCGACTTGAACCTCGCCATCCTGCAAGCGCGGATGAGTTCGACCCGCCTGCCGGGCAAGGTGCTCGCGCCCGTGCTGGGCCAGCCGATGATCGCCCGCCAGGTCGAGCGCCTGCGACGTTGCCGCCGCCTGGATGAGCTGGTGGTCGCCACCAGCACCGATCCCAGCGACGACGCGCTGGCGGCCTATGGAGCGGCCAGCGGCCTGAAGGTGGTCCGCGGCGACCTGCACGACGTCCTGGGCCGGTTCTGTGCGGTGCTGGAGGCCTATCCGCAGGCGACGGCGGTGGTCCGCCTCACCGCCGACTGCCCGCTCGCCGACTGGACGGTGATCGACAACCTGGTCGCCCTGCGGGAGACCGAGGGCGCCGACTACGCCAACAACGTGACGCCGGTCCGGACCTTCCCGCACGGCCTCGACGCCGAGGTGATGCGGCCGCAGGTGCTGATCGAGGCCGGCCGCGAGGCCGCCGACCCTTATGAGCGGGAACACGTCACGCCGTTCATCCACCGGCGGCCGGAGCGTTATCGCCTGGGCGCCCTGACCCGGTCGCCGTCGCTGGCTCACCTGCGTTGGACCGTCGACTACCCGGAGGACCTGGCCTTCGTGCGGCAGGTCTACGAACAGCTCCATCCCGCCGACCCGGCGTTCGGCACGGACGCCATCGTGGCGCTGCCGAAGAACAGCGCGCCTGCGCCGACATGATCCTGCGCCCAGCCACCGAAGCCGACGCCGTCGACGTATGGACCTGGCGCCAGGATCCGCTCACCCGAGCGATGTCGCGCACGCCGGAGGAGATCGACCGGCACTTCCACATGGCGTGGTTCGCCCGCGCCTTGGCCGATCCCGACCGGACGCTGCTGATCGGCGAGGTGGACGGCGAGAAGATCGGCATGGTGCGGTTCGACCGGGGGTCGGAAACCGAGGTGTCGATCAACGTCAATCCGGCCTATCGATCGCGCGGCCATGGTCACGCCCTGCTGTCCCAGGCGATGCAGTCGGTGGGCGGCGATGTCTGGGCGGAGATCCGCGAGGACAACCATGCCAGCCGCCGTCTGTTCGAGCAGCTCGGCTTCGAGTTCCAGGGCCTTCGGGACGGCTTTCGGCGGTACCTGCGGCCGGCCTGACTAGCTGTCCTTGGCCCATGTCCGCCACAAGCCGCGGCTGCTGTCGGACAACGGCTCGAGTTACATCTCCGGCGACCTGG
>CANJRI010000002.1 GCA_947476555.1 Caulobacteraceae bacterium | reverse complement strand
CCGCCGGAAACGATCAGGGCCAGCCCCTGGGCCTGGTGGGTTAAGGATCGCCAACTCTTCTCCCGCCTTCGCGGGGAAGGCGGAAGGGGGCCAGGGCCACTGATGGCCCCCTCCACCGCTTCGCGGTCCCCCTCCCCCTGCGGGGGAGGACGAGGCTGGGATTGACCGGCTGCGGCCGGTCGTCCGGCGTGGGCACGTAGCGGACCTCGAAGTGCAGGCGCGGATCGGGAACGCCGCCGGTGGCGCCGGCCTGGCCGATCTGCTGACCCTGGGTGACGCGCTGCTGGATCTTCACATCCACGCGAGAGAGGTGGGCGTAGGCCGTCGTCCAGCCCGCGTCGTGCTTGATCAGCACCAGATTGCCGAAGCCCGGGACCTGATCGCCGGCGTAGACCACCTCGCCAGCCGCCGAGGCGCGAATGGGATCGCCCGCCGCGGCGCGGATATCGATGCCGTCGTTGCGCTGGCCCGCGCCCTTGACCCCGAAATCCGAGATCACCTCGCCGAGGATCGGCCAGATGAACCGGCCCTGGCCGAGGGAGGCGATCTGGGTGTCGCCGGGCCGCGGCGAGGCGACCGGACCGCCCGGCACGCCGCCCGGCGAGAGGTTCGGACGGCTGGCGAAGGCCGGTGTCGAGGGCGTCGGCCGGGGCGTGGGCGTACCGCCCGAGGCTGCATAGGGTATCGGCGCGCGCGGCAGCGCCGGCGGCGGCGGTTCCGGCTGGCGCTGCGGCGAAGACGGCGCGACGGCGGCCTGGGTGGTGGCCACGATGGGGCCCCGGTCGCGGTAGCCGGCGGGCAAGCGAAGCCGGCGGCCAGGCGAAAGGCTGGCGTTCCGCGACAGGCCGTTCTGCGAACGCAACGCCTCGGCGGAGACGGCGAACCGCCGACCGATCAGGGCCAGGGTGTCCCCCTGCCCCACTACATAGCCCTTCGCCTCGGTGACTGGCCCCTTCAGGTTCTGGCCCGGACGGATGACGTAGGGGCGACGCAGCTTGTTGTCCTTGGCGAGCTGTTCGACCGAGGTGTCCAGCCGCTCGGCGATCCGCTCGAGGTTGTCGCCGCTCCGGACGCGGTAGCTGCGCGCCGGGCCATCCATGTCGACCACGCGGCCGGTGACCTGGCGGCTGGTCGTCGGCCTTTCCTCGGCCTCCTCGTCGGCCTGTGCGACGGTCGTCGGACGTGAGGGCGGCGCGTCTGCGACCTCCCGGCCGCCCTCCACCAGCACCCGCGAGGTGGTGACGATGGGGCCACGGTCACGGAATCCGGAGGGAAGGCGCAGCCGGCGGCCGGAACCGATGCTCGCGTTGCGCGACAGGTCGTTCGTCTCGCGGAGCGCTTCGACCGAAACCCCGAAGCGCCGGGAGATCGAGGACAGGGTGTCCCCCTGGCCGACAACATAGGCCTTGGCCCGCGTCTGCGGTCCCTTGAGGGTGTCGCCGGGGTGGATGACGTACGGCTGCTTCAGATCGTTGTCCTCGGCGAGCTGTTCGACCGTGGTGTCGAGCTGATCAGCGATGCGTTGCAGGTTGTCGCCGCTCTTCACCCGATAGGTCCGCGCCGGTCCAGCGACGTCCAGCACCCGCCCGGTGACCTGGCGGGTGGTGACGGTGCGGTAGACCGGCGCCGCCGGCGGCGCCTGGACCACGGGCGGCAGGGCGGGCGGGGCGGCGGCGGGCGGCGGGCGGTCGAGCGGACGGACCTCGAGCGGCGCGGAGGGCGCCGGGGCCACGGGGGCGTCCACCTCGGGGGGCGGCGGAGGGGGCGGCGGCGGCAGTTGCGGCGCAGGCGCAGGGGTTGGCGCGGGCGCGCTGGCCACGGTCGGGTATTGCGGGGTCGCGCAGGCGCTAAGCGCGGTGGCGGCCAGGAGAATCAGGGCCGAACGCTGGAACAAAGTCATCGCCGCTCCGGAAGTATGACGAGTCAGAGAATCGTCGGGGCGTGAGGCTGGATCATGGCGACGGCGGCGACATCTCGCCACCCCTAGAGCCTCACCCTTTCGAATAGAATCATTCGAAAGGGGCCATGAGGCTCTATCCCCTTGAATTGTAGCGCGATCTTGTCGCCGAACCGGCTTCCACTTCGGCGGATCGCGCTCTGTCAGAGTTCCTTGGCCACACCGTCCAAAAGAGGGACGAAACGGACCTCGATCAGGTCCTCGACGGCGAATCCGCCCTTGCCGTCCCCGACATAGCGGCGGAGCACCTGAACGGGGCCTTTACCGATGGGGGCCACGAGGATTCCGGCGGGCTTCAACTGTGACAGCAGGGCGGTGGGCTCGCCCGGCGCGGCCGCCGTGACCATCACCCGGTCGAAGGGCGCCTGCTCGGGCCAGCCAGCCCCGCCATCGCCGAAGCGGGTGATGACGTTGGTGAGGCCCAGCGTCTTGAAGCGGCCCTCCGCCTCTCCCATCAGAGTTCGGTAGCGCTCCACCGTGTAGACCAGGCGGGCGATCTTCGAGAGGATCGCGGTCTGATACCCACTCCCCGTTCCGATCTCGAGCACCCGGTCGCGCCGGTCGATCTTCAGGGCCTGGGTCATCAGGCCGACGATGAACGGCTGGCTGATGGTCTGGCCGCAGGCGATGGGCAGGGCCGAATCCTCGAAGGCCCGCTCCTTGAACAGTTCCGGGGTGAACAGCTC
The DNA here is from genome assembly GCA_947476555.1 of Caulobacteraceae bacterium. Taxonomy (GTDB): domain Bacteria; phylum Pseudomonadota; class Alphaproteobacteria; order Caulobacterales; family Caulobacteraceae; genus Phenylobacterium. The sequence continues at coordinate 84,139 of CANJRI010000002.1, read as the reverse complement.
GCGCGGCGTGCCCTCGACGGCGTTCAGCACCTTGGCGTCCACCACCCCTTGCGAGCGCAGCGCCAGGATCAGTCGCGCCATCCGGGTTTCGGGGCTCTCGGCTTCCTCGCTCATGCCAACCTCGGCAGGGCGCCGCCCAGGCGGCCCTTCAGGTCGCGCACCGTGGGCGCGTGGGTCAGGTCGATATGCAGTGGGGTGACCGAGACGCGGCCCTCTGAGAAGGCGCGAAGGTCGGTGCCTTCCGGTGGCTCGGACCGGTCCTGGCGAAAGCCGATCCAGTAGTAGTCGTAGCCGCGCATGTCCGTGCGACGCTCGGGATGGCGCACCTGGATGTCGCGGAAGCCCTGGCGGGTGACCTCGACCTCGGTGACCGCCTCGGGCGCGCCGCCGGGGAAATTGACGTTGAGCACCACGTCGGCCGGCCAGCCGAGCTCCATCAGGCGGCGGATGATCCCCGGGCCGTGGGCCTCCGCCACCGCGAAGTCGGTCCCGGCCTCCACGTGGCCGGCCTGGGACATAGCGATGGAGGGCACGCCCAGCGCCATCCCCTCGATGGCCCCCGCCACGGTGCCCGACATGGTCACGTCCTCGCCGAGGTTGGCGCCGCGGTTGACCCCGGAGAGCACCAGGTCCGGCTTTGCCCCCTTCACCAGCTCGTGGATGCCGAGCATCACGCAATCGGTGGGCGTGCCCGTGGTGGAGAACCGCCGCTCGCCGATGGCCCGCACCCGGATCGGTTCGGCCAGGGTCAGCGCCCGGCTGGCGCCGGACTGTTCATACTCGGGCGCGCAGACCCAGACGTCGTCGGATAGCTGGCCGGCGATCCGCTCGAGGGCGGCGAGGCCCGCGGCGTTGATCCCGTCGTCGTTGGTGAGGAGTATCCTCACCGCCCTCCCCCGATGTGGGTGAGCCCGCCCATATAGCCCTGCAGCATCTGGGGAATGGCGATCCGGCCGCCCTCGTCCTGATAGTTCTCCATCAGGGCCACCAGGGTGCGGCCGACAGCGAGGCCCGAGCCGTTGAGGGTGTGGACGAACTGGGTCCCCTTCTCGCCAGCCCTCTTGAAGCGCGCGTCCATGCGCCGGGCCTGGAAGTCTCCGCAGTTGGAGCAGGAGCTGATCTCGCGGTAGCGGCCCTCGGAGGGCAGCCAGACTTCCAGATCGTAGGTCTTGCGGGCGGAGAAGCCCATGTCGCCGGCGCACAGCAGCATGGTCCGGAACGGCAGCTCCAGCCGCTTCAGGATGGCTTCGGCGCAACCGACCATCCGCTCATGCTCGTCGTTGGACTGCTCGGGCGTGGTGATCGAGACCAGCTCGACCTTCTGGAACTGGTGCTGGCGGATCATGCCCCGGGTGTCGCGCCCGGAAGCGCCCGCCTCGGCGCGGAAGCAGTGGGTGAGCGCGGTCAGGCGGAGCGCCAGCTGATCCTCGGCGGTGATCTGCTCGCGGACCAGGTTGGTGAGCGAGACCTCGGCGGTGGGGATCAGCCAGCGGTCGTCGGCGGTGTGAAACAGGTCGTCGGCGAACTTCGGCAGCTGGCCGGTGCCGAACAGGGCCTCGCCCCGCACCAGCACGGGCGGGCTGACCTCCAGGTAGCCATGCTCGCGGGTCTGGATGTCGAGCATGAACTGACCGAGGGCCCGTTCCAGCCGGGCCAACTCGCCCTTCAGGACCACAAAGCGCGAGCCGCTCATCCGGACCGCGGCCTCGAAGTCCATCAGCGAGAGGCCCTCGCCCAGGTCGACGTGATCCTTGGGCGCGGAGATGGCGAAGGGCTCGCCCCAGCGGCGGACCTCGACGTTGGCGGTTTCGTCCGGGCCGGGGGGCACGTCCAGCGCGGGGATGTTCGGCAGGGCGGCCAGAACCTCGTTCAGCTTCGCGCCCACCACCTGTTCGTTCGATGTCTCGCGAGCGATCCGAGCCTTAACCCGCTCCACCTCGGCAATGAGGGTCTCTGCTTCCTCGTCGCGCTTCTGAGCCTTCGCCAGGCCGACCTTTTTCGAAAGTTCGTTGCGATCCGCTTGGGACGACTGAAGGGACAATTGTAGCCGCCTGAACTCAGCATCCAGTGCGACAACCTCGGCCACCTTGCCGGCGGAGCCCTTCGCCGCCCAGGCTTGCTCGTAAAGCTCCGGGTTTTCGCGAATGGCTCGGATGTCGTGCATTGGGGGCCGCTTTTGGGGGTTAGCGGCCCTCTCTAGAGCGCGTCGAGGGAGCGGGGAAGCCCCGGCTAGGTGGTGACCACGTCCGTGCCGGCGGCTGCGTCTTCCCTGGCCCGCCGACGCTCGATGAGACGCACGCACCAGATCGAGATCTCGTAGAGCAGGATGATCGGGATCGCGAGCATGGTCTGGCTGATCGGATCGGGCGGCGTGACGACGGCGGCCACCACGAAAACGCCGACGATGGCGTAGCGGCGACCGCCCCGCAGCGCCTCGGAGCTGACGATCCCGGCCTGGCCGAGCAGGGTCAGCACCACCGGCAACTGGAAGCAGAGCCCGAAGGCCATCAGCAGGGTGGTCACCAGGGTCAGGTACTCTGAGACCTTCGGGATCAGCTCCACGGCGACGCCGGCGCCGATCATCTGCTGGGAGAGCGAGAACCACAGCACGAAGGGCAGGATCACGTAGTAGACCAGGGCGGTGCCGGTCAGGAACAGGAGCGGCGCGGCCAGCAGGAACGGCAGGAAGGCCCGGCGTTCGCGCTTGTAGAGGCCCGGCGCCACGAAGGCGTAGACCTGCCAGGCCAGGACCGGGAAGGTCAGGGCCACCGCGCCGAAGCCGGCCAGCTTCAGCTTGGTGAAGAAGAACTCCAGCGGCGCGGTGAACTGCAGCCGCAGGGTCTCGGTGATCGGCGGGGGGGCCTTGACGCCCAGCTGGGTGAGCAGGAGGTCGAAGGCGCCGGCGGTATGGTTCGCGCTGCCGGAGGCATAGATCTGCGTGGCCATGACATAGGGCCGCAACAGCAATTCGTAGAGCGGGTCGGCGAAGGCGAAGCAGAGGCCGAAGCCGACAACCACCGCCGCCACGCACATGATCAACCGCTTGCGCAGCTCGATGAGATGGTCGAGCAGCGGAGCGCGCGAGGCCTCGATCTCGGACTCGTCCTCGGGAAGGCTCATCCGGCGGCCTTTGAGGGCTTGGCGCGGGCGGCGGCCTTCTTCGGCGCGGCCTCGGCAGGCGCCGCCGCCTTGGGCGCGGCGCTGATCTTCACCTTGGCGGCGGGTTTGGCGGCGACCTTGGCGGCCGGCTTGGCGGCGGCTTTGGCTGCGCGCGGCTTGCGGGCCGGCTTGGCGGGGTCGGGGTCAGACGGCGGGTTATATTGATAGGCCGGGATGTCGAGATCGACGCCGGCGCCGGCAAGATCGTGCTCGATCTCGGCCACGGCGGCCCGAGCGTCCTCGCCGAGTTCGGCGAGCTCGCCGTGGCGCAGCGCCTCGACCTGCTTGCGCAGGTCATCCAGTTCGGACTGGCGAGCCATGTCGTCGAAGCTGGAACGGAAATCCGCCGCCATACCCCGGAGCTTCGCGGTGAAGGCCCCGATCTTGCGCAGCAGGCCAGGCAGGTCCTTAGGACCCACCACGATCAAGGCCACGACGGCGATGACCAGGATTTCCGTGCCGCCGATGTCTGGAAGCATGTGAAGCCTAGACGCGAGCGCCGGCCACGCTCAGGCGGCCGGCGTTGGTGGAAACATTGGAGACGGCGTTAGCCGCGCGCCTCGTCATCCTTGGTGATCGGCTTTTTGGTCTCAGCCTTGTCGGCTTCGCCTTCGCCTTCGCCCTTCAGGCCTTCCTTGAAGGCGCGCACACCCTTGGCCGCGTCGCCCATGAGGCCCGACAGCTTGCCGCGCCCCCCGAAGAGCAGAAGAACGATCACGCCGACGATCAGCCAGTGCCAGATGGAAAAGCTGCCCATTGGGCCTAAACTCCCTAAACGTCGCCCCGACGGGAGTCAGGGCTCATGGTAGAGCGAGATCGCTGACGAGCCGTGACGTCGGAGCGTCTTGACCGTAGCGGCGGAGACAATCGACGCCGCTTGCCAACGGTTCCTAAGTAGCATCGGCCACCGGCCTTGCCAATGGCCGCGAGGCTCAGGCCCCCTCCTCGCCCAGGAAATCGACATGGAACTGCGGGGTGTCCCCCTCCTCCAGGGGGTCTTCGTCGGCGGCGGCGAGGCTCGGGTCCGGGACCGAGAAGTCGGACGGCAAGTCCATCGAAAGCAGGCCGGCGACCTTCATCTCGGCCATGCCCGGCAGGTCGGCCAGCGCCGCCAGGCCGTAGTGCTCCAGGAAGGCGTCGGTGGTGCCGAAGGTCACGGGGCGGCCGGGCGTGCGGCGGCGGCCGCGCATCCGCACCAGGCCGAGCTCCAGCAGGACATCGAGGGTGCCGCGGCTGGCCTGGACCCCGCGCACGGCCTCGATCTCGGCCCGGGTGACCGGCTGATGGTAGGCGATGATCGCCAGGGTCTCCTGGGCGGCGCGGGAGAGACGGCGCGGCTCGGTGCGCTCCTCCGTCATCAACCAGGCCAGGTCCTGGGCCGTCTGGAAGCGCCATCCGCCCGCGATCTCGGCGAGGACCACGCCCCGGCCCTCATAGCGGGCCGCCAGTTCCTGCAGCGCGCCGGCGACGTCCGCGCCTTCCGGCAGGCGACCGGCGAGATCGGCCGCGGTGAGCGGACCGGCGGCGGCGAACAGCAGCGCCTCGATCTCGCGGGCGGTTTCCAGGCGGTCGCTCATGGCACGGCCTCCAATGTGGCGCGCAGGTAGAGATCGGCGAAGGCTTCCAGCTGGCGGGCCTCCAGGGCGCCTTCCTTGACCAGCTCCAGGCTCGCCGAGAGGGTCGAGGCCAGGTACGAGGCCCGGCTCGGGCCGGCGCCCGGCGCGGCCATGGGCGCGACCCCGCTCAGCGGCGTCCAGCGTTCGAGTTCGGGCAGCAGGCGACGCAGGCGCTCGCGGGCGTCCTCCAGCGGATAGGTGTGCGGCGTGGCAGGGGTGTAGTGGCGGTCGCTCGCCTTGCGGCGCTGACCGACGTAGGCGCTCATCAGGTCCATCAGGTTGCCCTCGATGCGGCCGGACGGGATCACGCGGATGGCCTGCGGATCGCCGCGCACGAAGACATCCCGTCCAAGCTGCGGGCGGGCCATCAGAGCCTCGGCGGCGGCGCGCATGGTCTCCAGCTTGGCCAGGCGGAAGGCCAGGCGCGCGGCCATCTCCTCGGCGGGCGGCTCCTCGGCCTCGGGCTGCTCGGGTTTCGGCAGCAGAAGGCGCGATTTCAGGTAGGCCAGCCAGGCGGCCATCACCAGGTAGTCGGCGGCCAGGGCGAAGTTGCGCCGGCGGGCCTCCTGCACGAAGGCCAGGTATTGCTCGGCCAGCTTCAGGATCGAGAGCTTGAGCAGATCCACCTTCTGGGTGCGCGCCAGCATCAGCAGGACGTGGAGCGGGCCCTCGTAGCCCTCCAGATCGACGACCAGCCCCTCCCCGTCCGGGACCGACATGGCCTGGGCGGCGAAGTCGAGGTTGGGCTGGAAGGGCTCGCTCACGCCGGCCATATCCCGGCGAGAGCCCCCTCGAGGCGCGTGCGCCCCGCCGCGGCGTCAAAGGGCTCCGGCGCGCGGGCCAGCCGCGCGAGGGCGGCGTCGGCGCGGCGCGCGGCCTTGCCCTTGAGGGGCTTCACGCCCTTGGCCACCGCCTTCATCTCAGCCATGTCGCCGTTGCAGTGCAGGACCACGTCGCAGCCGGCCGCGAGCGACGCCTTGGCCCGGGCGGTGAAGCCGCCGCTGAGCGCCTTCATGGAAAGGTCGTCGCTCATCACCAGGCCGTCGAAGCCGATCGAGCCGCGGATCACCTGGCGCATGACCGTCTTGGAGGTCGTCGCCGGCCGCTTGGCGTCGAGAGCCGAGTAGATGACGTGGGCGGTCATCGCCATGGGCATGTCCGACAGGACCCGGAATGGGGCGAAGTCGCGGGCGTCGAGATCCTTCAGCGGAGCGTCCACCACCGGCAGCTCCAGGTGGCTGTCGGCCTGGGCGCGGCCATGGCCGGGGATGTGCTTGATGACCGGCAGGACACCGCCGGCGATCAGCCCCTCGGCGGCGGCGCGGCCCAGGAGCGCCACCTGCTCGGGCGTCTGGCCATAGGCGCGGTCGCCGATGATCTCGTGGCCTTGTGGGTCGGGCACGTCGAGCACCGGCACGCAGTCCACGTTGATCCCCAGGGCGGCGAGGTCGTGGGCGATCAGCCGGGCGCCCAACCGGGTGATCTCGCGGCGCTGGGCCTCGGCGACCTCGCCATAGGCCTTGCCCGGCGGATAGGCCGGCCAGTGGGGCGGACGGAGACGGGCGACCCGTCCGCCTTCCTGGTCGATCAGGATCGGGGCGTCGGGCCGGCCGACCGTGGCGCGCAGGGCGGCGGTGAGCGCGCGCACCTGGTCCGGGGTGTCGATGTTGCGGGCGAAAAGGATGAAGCCCCAGGGCTGGAGATCGCGGAAGAAGGCGGTCTCCTCCCGCGTCAGGACCAGGCCCGCGCAGCCAAGGATGGCGGCGGCGGTCACCGGACGAAGCAGCTCTTGCCGGCCGCCTTGATGCGGTTGCAGAAGGCGGTCGCCTCGTCGCGGCTGGCGAAACCGGTGACGCCGGTGCGGTAGAGCACCGTGCCGTCGCGCTCGATGCGCTCGACGCTCTTGCCCTTGCCGGCGCCCAGGCCCGGAGCGGCGGACACCGCCTCGTTCCAGGTCCGGTCGGCCAGCGCCGGGGACGTGACCGCGCCCACCTGCACCACCGCGCCCCCCGTCGCCGCCACCACCTTGGGCGCGGGCGTGGGGGGCGGAGCGGCGGCCTTCTGGACCGGGGCCGGCGCGACCTTGGGCGCCGCGACGGCAGGGACCGTCGCCGGCAGGGCGGGCTTCATCGGCGCGGCCACCGGCTGGGTGGTGGTCCGCGGAATGGTCGGCGGGGTCACCACCACCGGGACGGGCGCTGGCCGGGCCTGAGGCTGCTCGGGTGGGGACGTGAACTGCGGCGGGGCGGCGGCCATGGGGTCGGTCGCCGCCTCGGCCTTGTAGATCTCCAGGCCGGCGGCGGGGTCCTGCGGCTGGGCCTCCGGGGGCGCGGCGCCCCGCATGTCGGTGACCGGCTCGCCCACCATGCCGGGCGCCTGTCCCGCCTGGCGGACGCCGGAGCGGTAGAAGACGAAAATCGCCGCCACCAGGCCCGCCAGCACCAGAACGCTGATGATCAGCGTCAACGGCACCGGCCGCGCGCCGCGCACCGGCTGGCGGGCGTCGAAGGACAGGGGCGCGTCCTGGATCGGAGGCGTATAGGCGGCGCGCTCTTGATCGGTCATCGAAGCCTCCTCGAACCAGGGCCGGGCGAATCGCGGCCCCGCTAGCGCCAGTCTAGCGAACCCTCCGATCTGTGCAGGCCGCTCGGTGCGGAAATATGACTTCGGATCAGCCCAGCACGTCGAGATGGAACAGCTTGCGGTGCTCCTCGATGGCGAAGCGGTCGGTCATGCTGCCGATGTAGTCGCAGATGACCCGCGCCTTGCCGGCCTCGTCGCGGCCCTCGGCCCGGGCGTAGAGGTCGGCCGGCAGCACGTCCGGTTCGGCCATGAACAGCTGGAACATCTCGGCGAGGATGCGCCGGGCCTGGCTGCGGGTGCGGTTGACCTTCCAGTGCCGGTACATCCGCTCCATCAGGAAGGCGCGGAGCTGACCCAGGTCCTCGACCATGTCGCGGGAGAAGCCGACGACCGCGTGGCCGAGGGTCCGGACCTCCTCCGGGCTCTTCAGGGTCGCGGACCGGCGGCCGGTCTCGGCCAGGACGTCCTCGACCATGGCCCCGATCATCCGGCGCACCGCCTCCAGGCGGATGATCCGCTGGTCGCAGTCCGGATAGTCGGCCATGGCCCCGTGGACCTGCGGGCCGATCAGGGGCACGTCGAGCAGCTCCTTGAGGAAGAACAGGCCCGCCTCCACCCCGTCGTCGACGTCGTGGTTGTTGTAGGCGATGTCGTCCGCCAGGGCGGCGACCTGGGCCTCGGCCGACGCCCAGGTGTCCAGACGCAGGCCATAGTCGGCGTCGAACTCCTTGATGGCGCTCCAGGAGGGCTTGGCCAGCTGGTCGGTCACCGGGCCGTTGTGCTTGATGACCCCTTCCAGGGTCTCCCAGGTGAGGTTGAGGCCGTCGAAACGCGGATAGCGGCGCTCCAGCTTGGTGACCACGCGGAAGGTCTGGACGTTGTGGTCGAAGCCGCCGAAGCGCTCCATCTGGACCTTCAGCTCATCCTCGCCGGCGTGACCGAAGGGCGGGTGGCCGAGATCGTGGGCCAGGGCGATGGTCTCGGCGAGATCGGGGTCGAGGCCCAGGGCGCCGGCCACCGAGCGGGCGATCTGCGCCACCTCCAGCGAATGGGTCAGGCGGGTGCGGAAGTGGTCGCCCTCGTGGGCCACGAAGACCTGGGTCTTCTCCTTCAGCCGGCGGAAGGCGGTCGAATGGATGATCCGGTCGCGGTCTCTAGCGAAGGCCGTGCGGGTGCGGCTTTCCGGCTCCACGACCTTGCGGCCGCGCGAGTGATCGGGACGTTCGGCGTAGGGGGCGCGAGCGGGCATCCAAACCCTTCTGGAATCAAGGCTCTTGGTCAAAGACCCTGCCGCCCTCATATAGTCCCTATCCGACCATGACCACCGCAGACGTCACCCTCTCTCCCGCCGCCGCCCGACGCATCCAGGCCATAGGCCAGGCCGAGGGCCGCCCGATGATGCTGCGCGTGGCGGTGGAAGGCGGCGGCTGTTCGGGGTTCCAGTACCAGTTCGACCTGGTCGAGACGGTCGAGGCCGACGACGTGAAGGTCGAGCGCGACGGGGCCGCGGCCCTGGTCGACGTGGTCTCCCTGGTCATGCTGAAGGGCTCGGAGATCGACTTCGTGGACGAGCTGGCCGGGGCGGAGTTCAAGATCCGCAATCCCAACGCCAAGAGCTCCTGCGGCTGCGGCGTCAGCTTCTCCATCTAGCCAAATGAGTTTCCGGGCACGGTGGAGGGCGCCGTTAGGCCCTGTGCTTGCGCAGGAAGGCGATCAGGGTGGCGTTGAAGGCGTCGGGCTGCTCCCAATAGGCTGAGTGGCCGCACTCGCTCAGCACACAGGCCTCCACGTTCTGCAGGTGGCTGGCGTACTCCCGCATCAGGGGCGGGGGCTGGTAGAGGTCGGCGTCGCCGGTCATCACCAAGGCCGGGGTGCGGATCCTCTCCAGGTTGGCCCAGGTCATGGGGTTGCGGTTCGGCGGGCGAATCTGGGGCGCCTTGAAGGCGATGTGCTCCAGCTCCAGCCAGCGCTTGCGGCCCTCGGGGTTCATCGCCCGGTAGGCCCCGCTCAGCTCGCGGAAGTCGGCTGGCAGGCCCTGCCAGCCCGGCGGCAGGATCGCCGCCTGCTTGGCGTTGAATTCGGGCTCCTGCATCCCCCCCAGCGTATTGGACAAGGTGATCGACGCCACCTTGTCCGGGTGGGTCAGGACGTAGTCCGTGGGGGTGTACCCACCATAGGCCGTGCCGAGCAGGTGGACGCGGCGGTCGCCCAGCCGCAGGAACTGGATCAGGTTGTGGAGGTCGTCCACGGCGGTGCCCATATTGGCCGGATCGCCGGATTCGGACCTGTAGTGGCTACGGCGGGAATAGGAGATGACCCGATAGCCAGCCCGGGCGAGGACGGGCTGCTGGTAGACCCAGCTCAGGGCGCTGCCGGTGCTGGCGTGCAGCAGGATCACCGGCTCGCCCGAGCCGCCGGTATCCCGGTAAAACAGCTTGGCCCCGGGGATATCAGCCAACCCCTCCGTCGCCGGCGCCTGCACAGGCTCGGCCGTCCAGCGGGTCTGGGCGGGAAGTGTGCGGACGGTCAGCGGACGACGAGCCCGAGGCTGCGCCCTGGCCGGCGCGGCGATGGCGGCTGTGGCCGCAAGCGCCATTATGCTGCGTCTGCTGAGAGACGTTGCGCCGGTTTCGGCTGCCATTTGGTTTCCTCCTCCCCCGATAGCGCCGTATCCGCCCACGGCCGTCAATAGCCGCGCTTGCGCGCCTCAGTCCTCGGGCCCGCCGGGGAAGAAGTGCGCCCAGGGCTTGGCTTCCTCCAGGACGCGGGCGAACGAGGGGCGCGCCTCCAGGCGGGCGAGGTAGGCGGTCAGTGCGGGCCGGTCCCCCAGGGGCACGATCTTGTGGGCGTAGTGCAGGGCGGGGGCGGCGGCGCAGTCGGGCATGGTGAACCCCTCCCCCGCCGCCCAGGTGCGGCCGGCCATGTGGCGCTCTCCCACGTCGTAGAAGGCGGCGAGTTCGGCCTTGGCCTGGGCGACGCCGAGGCGGTCGGGATTGCCCTCGGGCCGCAGCTTGTAGGCCACCAGGCGCTGCATGGGGCTGTGGCAGTAAAGGTCGAACATCCGGTCCCAGTGACGGACCTCGGCGGCGTGTTCGGCCGGCAGTAGCGACGGGTGGCGGCGGGCCAGGTGCTCGATGACGCTGGTGCTCTCGAAGTAGACGTGGCCGTCGTCCTCAATGGCGGGCATCTTGCCGAGTGGGGACAGCGCCTTGAACCGCGCGTGTTCGGCCGGGTCGCCGGGGTTGACCATCCGGAACTCGAAGGGCTCGGCGGTCTCGTAGAGGGCGATCAGCCCCTTCCAGCAGTAGGAGGAGAGCGGATGGCCGTGGAAGACGAGCGTCATGCGGGAAGCCTTGAGCGGAGGGGCGAGCCTCTCTAGCGTCGGCCGCCTGGATATCAAAATTAGACGCGTGACGGGCGCCGGAACCGGTTCCCACTTCCGGCTGTCACGCTTCGAGCTGGAGCCGTCAATGCGTATCGCCACCTGGAATGTGAACTCGGTCAACGCCCGGCTGGAGACGGTGCTGCGCTGGTTCGAGGAGGCCAAGCCGGACGTGGCCTGCCTGCAGGAGATCAAGTGCGTAGACGAGAAATTTCCATCCGAAGCCTTTGAACGACTTGGATATAACGTCGCCGTGCATGGCCAGAAGGCCTACAATGGCGTGGCGATCCTGTCGAAGGCGCCGCTGGAGGATGTGACGCGAGGCCTGCCCGAAGCCGGCGAAGACGAGCAGTCCCGATACATCGAGGCGGTGGTGTCCGGTCCCCGGCCGATCCGGGTGGGCTGCATCTACCTGCCCAACGGCAATCCGATTGGGACCGAGAAGTTCGCCTATAAGCTGAACTGGATGGGTCGGCTGCATCGGCACGCCCAGGCCCTGCTGGCGCTGGAGGAGCCGTTCGCCCTGCTGGGCGACTACAACGTGATCCCCGAGCCGCGTGACGCCGAGTTCCCCAAGAACTGGGTGGAGGACGCCCTCTTCCAGCCGGAAAGCCGCGAGGCGTTCCGGGCGCTGAAGTGGCTGGGCCTGACCGAAGCCTATCTGGAGGCCGATGGGGCGGCGGGCGCCTACACCTTCTGGGACTACCAGGCCGGCGCCTGGCAGCGGAACAACGGCATCCGCATCGACCACGCCCTGCTCTCTCCCCAGGCGGCGGACCTGCTCACCGGGGTCTCGATCCACCGGGATGTCCGCGGCTGGGAGAAGCCCTCGGACCACGTGCCGCTGGTGATCGAACTGGACGCCTGACCGGGGCCCGGTTGTCGAGACTCACGCGCCGCGCTTAAGCTCTACCTATGGACGAGATGGGGCGTCTTATCCTGATGCTGGCGGTGGCGGGCGTCGGGCTCACGCTACTGGGCGGCGTGGCGATCTGGTTCCTCGACGAGGGCCGGCGGATTCGGCGCAGCCTGAAATCCATGCTGAACGGCGATATGCCCGCCTGGCTGGTGGCCCGCGGCCGGGGCAAGGGCGTGGGCTTCGACTTCGCCAAGGGCAGGATCGCGGTGACCTGGGACTGCGGGGTCTGGTGCTTGACCTATCGCGTGGAGGAGCTGCGCGGCGTCGAGCTGATCGTCGACGACCAGACCGTGGCGCTGGCCTATCGGGGCGAGGGGCGCAGGAGCCTCGACTACCTGCCCGGCGCCGAGAAGATGGTGCGGCTGCGTTTCGTGTTCGACGATCCCGCCTGGCCGGATTTCTGCCTGGACCTGTGGCTGCCGCAGGACGCTGACCGCAGGGGCGCCTTGACCCCGGCCGAGGCCGCGCAGGAAGGCAGCCGCTGGGTGGGACGCATCGAGGCGCTGTTCCACCGCCCGATAGCGCCGCCCCCCGCGCCGAACCCGGCGTCGGGCCCGGAGTTCGCCCCGCTGAGGGAGTAGGCCTGGGAGCAGCGCCCCTCCACCGCTTCGCGGTCCCCCTCCCCCGTGGAGACGGGGGAGGAAACCCGGTCAGATGTCCGCGTAGACGTGGCCTTCCTCGGCCCCGCCGGGGTGGGTGACGGCGCCCAGGTGCGCTGGGCCCACCAGCTGAGCGAACTTCCACACGGCGCCGGAGCCATAGGCGGTCTTGCGGGGCTCTTCCTGCGCCAGCAGGTGCGCGCGGTGCTCCAGCTCGATGGGATCGACCTCCAGGTCGATGGTCCCGGCCTCGGCGTCGATGGAGATGATGTCGCCGTCCTTGACCAGGCCGATCGGGCCGCCGGCGGCGGCCTCGGGACCCACGTGGCCGACGCAAAGGCCGCGGGTGGCGCCGGAGAAGCGCCCGTCGGTGATCAGGGCGATGTTCTCGACCCCCTGGCCGTAGAGCGCCGCCGTGGTGGACAGCATCTCGCGCATACCAGGCCCGCCCTTGGCGCCCTCGTAGCGGATCACCAGGACGTCGCCTTCCTTGTAGTCGCGGGCCTCGACGGCCTCGAAGCAGGCCGCTTCGCCGTCGAACACCCGCGCCGGACCGCGATGCTTGAGGTGCTTGAGGCCCGCCACCTTGACGATGCCGCCGTCAGGGGCGAGCGAGCCCCAGACGCCGACCAGGCCGCCGGTGGGCGAGAGCGGCCGGGAGACCGGCCGGATGACCTCCTGGTCGTCGCGCCATTTCACCTCGGCGACGTTCTGCGCCAGGGTCTTGCCGGTGACGGTCATGCAGTCGCCGTGCAGGTAGCCGCCCTCCAGCAGGGTCTTGAGCAGCATCGGCGCCCCGCCGGCCTCGCCCATGTCCTTGGCGACGAACCGGCCGCCGGGCTTCAGATCGGCGATGTAGGGGGTGCGGGCGCAAATCTCGGCGAAGTCGCGCAGGGTGAACGCGATGCCGCACTCGTGGGCCATGGCCGGCAGGTGCAGGCCGCCGTTGGTGGAGCCGCCGGTGGCCGCGATGACCACGGCGGCGTTCTCGAACGCCTTGCGGGTGCAGATGTCGCGGGGGCGGATGTTCTGCTCGATCAGGCGCATCACCGCCTCGCCCGAGGCGCGGGCGTACTGGTCGCGGTCCTGGTAGGCGGCCGGCAGAGCCGAGGAGAGCGGGAGGGCCAGGCCAATGGCCTCGGACACCAGGGCCATGGTGTTGGCGGTGAACTGGCCGCCGCAGGCGCCCTCGCCCGGACAGGCGTGTTGCTCGACCTGGCAGAGGCGTTCTTCGGTGATCGTGCCGGCCGAGAACTGGCCCACCGCCTCGAACACGTCCTGGACGGTGAGGTCCTTGCCGTCGAGGCGGCCCGGCAGGATGGAGCCGCCATAGAGGAAGACGCTGGGCACGTTGAGCCGCAGCATGGCCATCATCATCCCCGGCAGGGATTTGTCGCAGCCGGCGACGCCGACCAGGGCGTCGTAGGAGTGGCCGCGCATGGTCAGCTCGACGGAGTCGGCGATCACGTCGCGGCTGACCAGGGACGAGCGCATGCCCTCGTGGCCCATGGCGATGCCGTCGGTGACGGTGATGGTGCAGAACTCGCGGGGCGTGCCGCCGGCGGCCTTGACGCCCTCCGAGGCCGCATGGGCCTGGCGCATCAGGGCGGTGTTGCAGGGGGCCGCTTCGTTCCAGCAGGAGGCCACGCCCACGAAGGGCTGGGCGATCTCGCGGCTGCCGAGGCCCATGGCGTAATAATAAGACCGGTGCGGCGCGCGCTGCGGCCCCTCGGTCACGTGGCGGCTCGGCAGCCTGGCCTTGTCCCAGGACCCGTCCGGTTTGCGATGCATGAAACGCCTCCGACTAGAAGGGGCGCTTCTTAAGGGGCCACGGGCCGCTAGGCCAGAGGCGGCTCGACGGCGACCGCGAGTAAAGCAGGCGGCCTGGCCTGGGCGTACGTCCCGAAACCAAGCCGCCTGTCGTGCAGCTTACTTCTTCGCGAGCGGCCAGACGGGCGAAACACCGCTCGCCGCCCCGCCGGACGTGTCCTTCGCGAAGGTGTAGAGCGGCTTGCCTTTGTAGGCCCATTGCTTGCCGCCATCATCGCGGGTGATCACCGTCCAGTCGCCATCATCCTTGGCGTCGGAGTCAGCCTTCAGGGCAGGCCAGTTCGCCAAGCATGGCCCGTTGCAGGCCGACTTCCCCGGCATGGTGTCGCGCGCGAAAGTGTAGAGCGCCTTGCCGTCCGGCGCGACGAAGGCGCCGGCCTTTTCCGTTACGCCCGAAGGCGAGGCAAAGGCTGTGCCCGCCATGGCGAAGGTGGCGACGATCGCGGCGCCCCAAAACAGTTTCATCGTAGCGTCCTCCTAGAGTGCCTCGGCGACGCTGTGCAGTGACCGCATCGCTCACCCATATCTTGATCAGGACAATCGCCGACGCCAGTGAATTCGAACGAAGACCGGGGCGTCCCGGCGAATTTTCATCGTCCGCGGCCGGCTTGGGCTAAACCCTGAGAGTGGACGCCGCAAAGCCGACCCTCCCAACGTCGCCTGTGGGTCGAGAGCGGACGCCGCCCCGCTTGCTATTGCGACAGTCTAAAGCTCCAATCAGCGCTCGGGCATTGAACGAACAGGGGGCTGCCAGTGATCACCGTCAACGTCTGCGCACAGCGGACGGCAAGGACCGCCTTGGCGGCGCTCTTGCTGCTCGCCTTGGCCATGCCTGCCCAGGCGCAGGTGCAGCGGCCGCGCAACGGCTTCGCCCTGAAGGCGCCCTCCACGCCGGAGGAAATCGAGTTGGCGAAGCCGAACCCGCAGGCGCCGGGTTTCCGCATCCCGTTCCCGCCGCTGAGCGAAATGGACCCCGCCACGCGCGCGGCGTTCGAGAGCTCGTCCAAGACCTTCCATACGCCGGTCGGCAACCAGATGCCGTTGCTGCTCACGCCCGAGGTGTACGACGCCTACAACCAGATGCGGCCGGCGCTGGAGAGGAGCAACATCCCGCAGGACCTCTGGCAGCTCACCATCCTCATGGCGGCCCGGGCCTTCGACTCCCAGTTCGAGTGGTACATCCACGGGCCGCAGGGCCAGCACGTCGGCATCCCCGCCGACGCCGTGGAGGCGATCCGCCTCGGACGTAAGCCGAAATTCGCCAACCCCGGCCAGGAGGCGACCTACCGGTTCCTCGGCGATCTCCTCAACGACCACAAGGTCTCCGACGCCACCTACGAGCGCCTGCGCGCCATCGTCGGCACCCGCCAGATCGTCGAGATGACCGTGCTGCTGGGCTACTACACCGGCGCCGCCATGACGCTGGCGGCCCACAACGTGCCCCTGCGCGCCGACCTGAAGCCGCCGCTTCCGGCGCTGAAAAGGAAATTCCCCTAGCGGGACGCCGCCGCCTCGACGGCCAGGGCCGCGTCCAGGGCGCGGATGGCTTCGGCAAGGGTGACCACCGGACGGGGCGAGCGGCCGCGCGCCGCGTCGAGGAAGCTTTCCACACTGGCGCCCAGGGGATCGCGACCGGCCGGGGTTTCGGCGAAGTCGGGGTCCAGGCCGAACGGCGTGGTGTTGCGGAACGTCCGCGCCACGAAGTCGATCTCCACCTCGCCCGAGGGATAGGTGACCTTCATGGTTCGCCGTCGCGCGGGGGCGTGGCGGGAGACGTCGAACCGGGCCTGGAAGCCGCTGTCCAGCACCAGCTCGGTCCGCACCTCGTCCCAGACCCCGTCCGGGCCGGTGTGGCTCTCGGTCCCGGCCACCGTCCAGGTCCCGGCGGCGGAGATCGCCAACGCCAGGTCGATATCGTGGATCATCAGGTCGAGCACGGCGGAGACGTCGCGGCTGCGGTCCGAGGGCGGGCCGTGGCGCAGGGCCTCAAGCGACAAGGGCTGCTCCGGGATCTCCAACAGGCCCATGGCCTGGAACACCACCCGCTCCTGATGGCCGCAGGCGACGATGACGCCTGCCCCCGCGGCGGCCTCGGCCAGGCGGCGAGCGTCGGCCATGTTGGTGGCGACGGGCTTTTCCACATAGACCGGCTTGCCGGCGGCGATGGCGGCCAGGGCCTGTTCGGCGTGATGGCTGGCGGGCGAGGCGATGGTGACGACGTCCACCTCGGCCAGGAAGTCCTCGAGGTCGTGGAAGGCCCGGCCGCCAAGCGGCACGGCCAGGGCCGCCGCCCGCTCCGGGTGCGGATCGAGCACGGCGGAGAGCACCACGCCGTCCAGGCGCGCGTACTGTTTGGCGTGGTAGCCGCCGAACACCCCGGCCCCGATGACGCCGGCCCTCAAGAATCCCTCTGACATGGGCCGGACCTAGCACACTATCGGGCGGAAATTGGCTATGGGTGGGCGACCTGGAGGAGCGCCCCATGCCGACCGCCCGCGAGATCCGCCTGAAGAGCCGGCCGTCCGGCTTCCCCGCCCGGGACAACTTCGAGTTCGCCAGCGTGGAGCTGGGCGATCCCGGCCCCGGCGAGGTGCAGGTGCGGAACCTGTGGATGTCGGTCGACCCCTACATGCGCGGGCGGATGAACGACGCCAAGAGCTACATCCCGTCCTTCGAACTGGGCAAGGTGATGGAGGGCGGCGCGGTGGGCGAAGTTGTGGCTTCCAACGCCGAGGGCCTGAAGGCCGGCGACCTGGTGAGCTCGATGCTGGGCTGGCGGGACCTCTACAACGCCCCCGCCGCGGGGGTTAGGAAGCTGGACGCCGTGGCCGGCCTGCCCCCGCAGGCGTTCCTGGGCGTGGCCGGCATGCCGGGGCTGACCGCCTATGCGGGCCTGACGCGGATCGCCGGGCTGAAGGATGGGGACATCGTCTTCGTCTCGGGCGCGGCCGGGGCGGTGGGCTCCCTCGCCTGCCAGATCGCCAAGGCCAAGGGGCACGAGGTGATCGGCTCGGCGGGCGGGCCCGAGAAGGTCGCGTTCCTGAAGGAGATCGGCTGCGACGGCGCCATCGACTATCAGGCCGAGCCGGACCTGACGGCGGCGCTGGCCAAGGCCGCGCCCCGGGGGATCGACGTCTATTTCGACAATGTCGGCGGGCCGCACCTGGAGGCGGCGCTGGCCGTGGCGCGGCCGTTCGGGCGATTTGCGCTCTGCGGCTCGATCTCCACCTACAATCCAGACCGGCCCTCGCCGGGGGTGCGCAACCTGATGTTCGCGGTGGGCAAGCAGCTGCGGCTGCAGGGGTTCATCATCTTCAGCCACTGGGACCTGATGCCGGAGTTCCTAGCCGCGCTGTCCGGCTGGGTGGCGGAGGGCAAGGTGACGTGGCGCGAGACGGTGGTGGAGGGCCTCGACAAGGCGCCCGACGCCTTCCTCGGGCTCTTCAAGGGTGAGAACCTGGGCAAGATGCTGGTCCGGCTGGGCTGACACCGGCCGGGGCCCGGCGTACAAGCGCCCGTCCACCGCAAAACGGAGCCTCCGCGTGCCGCGCCTTTTCAGCGCCTATGTGATTGTCGACTGGAGCGCGGCGGCCAAGCCGACCACGGGGGCGGATTCGATCTGGATCGGCGTGCTGAAGCGCGACGTGCGCTTCCGGCTGGCGTTCGAGGCCTTCAATCCCGCGACCCGGGCCGAGGCCGAGGTGAAGCTCAACGCCATCCTCGACGACCTGAAGAAGCGCCAGGAGCGGTGCCTGCTGGGCTTCGACTTCCCGCTGGGCTTTCCGCGCGGGCTCTCCACCGCCCTGAAGCTGCCGGGCGAGACGCCGTGGCGCGCGGTCTGGGACCAGATAGCCAAGATGGTCAAGGACAAGCCCGACAACACCAACAACCGCTTCGGGGTGGGCTCGGAGATCAACCGGCGGCTGACCGGCGGGCCGTTCCCGTTCTGGGGCTGCCCGCCACGGGATACGCTGACCACCCTGCAGCCCAAGCGCTCGCGGGACCATGGGCCGGACGACCTACCGGAGCTGCGCTTCGCCGACGCCGCCTGCAAAGGCGCATCCTCGGTCTGGAAGCTCTATTACAATGGCTCGGTGGGCGGCCAGGCGATCCTCGGGATCCCGCTGGTGCGCCGGCTGGACGCCGCCCGCGGCGAGGGCTTCAAGGCCTATCCCTTCGAGACCGGCTTCAAGGCCTTGACCGAGGCGGACCTGGCGGGCGTCGATGTGGTGGCCGCCGAGGTCTACCCCTCGCTCTACAAGGCCGAGGGCGTGGCGACCGAGGTGAAGGACCTGCGGCAGGTGCGCTCAACGGCCGAGCATTTCGCGCGCCTGGACGAGGCCGGGAAGCTGGGGGCGCTGTTCGGTCCGCCGAAGAGCCTCAGCCCCGAGGCCGTGAAAGTCGCCGAATTGGAAGAAGGCTGGGTGCTGGGCGGCGGAGCCTAGGGCCTGGAGCGCATTCCGGGCGCAAAAGTGGAGCCACTTTTGCTGAACGCGCTCTAGATTCCCCGCCGGGCCAGGACCCAGAACCGCACCAGCAGCAGGGCCATCGAGATCACGCTGGCGACGATCACCGCCCAGGTGATGCCGAGGATGCCCATGCCCTGGGGGATCGCCAGCCACCAGGCGAGCGGCATCATCACCAGGATGTAGCTGGTGAGGTGGGCGTAGGTGGGCAGCCAGACGTCGCCGCGGGCGCGGAGCGATTGCGCGGTCACCACCTGCAGAGCGTCGGGGAAGAAGAACAGGCAGGCGAGCGCGATGGCGGGCGCGGCCATGGCGATGGTGGGCGCGTCGGTGGTGTAGCCCTGGGCGATGAGGCCGGCGCTGGGCCAGATCAGCAGCGAGACCACGACCCCGAAGACGGCGGTGACGCCGAAGGAGACCAGGCCCGCGCGGTTGACCCCCGCCGGATCGCGCGCGCCGTAGGCCCGGCCCACCAGCACGGCGGCGCCGGTGGCCAGCCCCAGGGGCACCATGAAGACGATGGCGGCGACATTGAGCACGATCGTCCAGGCGGCGACGGCCAAGCCCCCCATCCAGCCGGCGATGACGTTCATGCTGGCGAAGGCGGCCACCTCGAAGAAGTTGGACGCGCCGGCGCCATAGCCGATGCGGCGCTGCTCGGCCTCAGCGGCGCGGTCGCGCTCGGGCCGGGCGAAGACGCCGAGGCTGCGGGCCTCGGCCATCCAGACGATGTAGCCGATGGTGACGGCGGCCAGGAAAGCCCGCGCGCCGGTGGTGGCCCAGGCCGCGCCGACCGCGCCCATGGCGGGTAGCCCAAAGGTCCCGGGCACCAGCAGCAGGTTGAGCGCGAGGTTGACGACATTGGCCGCCCACATGGCCCAGGCCGCAGGGCCAGGCTTGGCCAGGCCCTCCAGCCAGAAGGCGGAGGAGACGCTGAGCGCGTAGAGCGGCAACGAGAAGGCGAACACCGTGAGCGCGCGGCTGGCGCCGTCGGCCAGGTCCTTCTCGAGGCCGATGGAATGCAGGAAGGGGTCGCCCAGCAGCAGCAGGGCCGCCATGGAGGCGAAGCCGATCCACAGGCCGTAGCTGAGGCCCCGGCGCAGGACGGCGCCGGTGAGATCGCGGCGCCCCTCCCCGATCCGCCGGGCGGTCATCACCTGGACGCCGACCATCAGGCCGATGGCCATGGTCAGGACCACGCTGGTGGGGGCCCAGGCCAGGGCGTGATAGCCGAGCTGGGTCGCCGAATAGCGGCCGACCACCACGGCGTCGACCAGCCCCATGGTCATGATCCCCAGGCGCGCGATCACCACCGGCCCCGAGAGCTTCAGGAGCTGGGTCAGGTCGGCGCGGACGGGGGATTGGGCCGGCGAGCGGTCCATGGGGGCACCGGAAGGAAAGGGACGCGGAGACTGGCTCGCGACCGAAGCCGCCGCAAGACGCCCTCAGATAGGGAATGGCCGAGCTTTCGGAAGTGGCGCGGAGGACACAAGGCCCCCCGCCCGCTTCAGATCGAGACCGCCGCCTTGTGAGTCATCTCCACGCGGTCCTCGCGCAGCTTCTCGGCGACGAGGAAGGCCAGTTCGAGGGCCTGCTCACCGTTGAGGCGGGGGTCGCAGTGGGTGTGGTAGCGATCGGCCAGGTCGCCTTCGGTGAGGGCCCGGGCGCCGCCGAGGCACTCGGTGACGTTCTGGCCGGTCATCTCAAGATGGACGCCGCCCGGGTGGACGCCTTCCGCCAGGCAGGTCTCCACGAACAGCTTCACCTCCGACAGGATCCGGTCGAACGGCCGGGTCTTGTAGCCGTTGGCGGCGGTCAGGGTGTTGCCGTGCATAGGGTCGGTGGCCCAGACGACATGGCGGCCATCGGCCTTGGTGGCCCGCAGCAGGCGCGGCAGCCGATCCTCGACCTTGTCGTAGCCGAAGCGGCCGTAGAGGGTCAGGCGACCAGGCTCGTTCTTCGGGTTCAGGACATCGATCAGGCGCAACAGCTCGTCCGGCTCCAGGGTGGGGCCGACCTTCACGCCGATGGGGTTCTTGATGCCGCGGAAATACTCCACGTGCGCCCCGTCGAGCTGGCGGGTGCGCTCGCCGATCCACAGCAGGTGGGCGGAGGTGTCGTACCATTCGCCCGAGGTGCTATCGACCCGGGTCATGGCCTCTTCGAAGCCCAGCAGCAGGCCCTCGTGCGAGGTGAAGAACTCCACCCGGTGCATCTCCGGATGGGTCTCCGGGGTGACGCCGATGGCGGCCATGAAGGTCAGGGCCTCGGAGATTTTCTCGCTGAGCTCGCCGTAACGCGCGCCTTGCGGGCTGTCGTTGACGAAGCCCAGGGTCCAGCGGTGGATGTTGTAGAGGTCGGCGTAGCCGCCGCCGGCGAAGGCGCGCAGCAGGTTCAGGGTCGAGGCCGACTGGCCATAGGCCTGCAGCAGGCGCTGCGGATCGGGAATCCGGGCCTCGGGCGTGAACTCCGTGCCGTTGATATTGTCGCCGCGATAGGAGGGCAGCTCGACGTCGCCGATCTTCTCCACCGGCGAGGACCGGGGCTTGCCGAACTGGCCGGCCATGCGGCCGACCTTCACGATCGGCTTGCCGCCGGCGAAGGTCAGGACCACCGCCATCTGCAGGATCAGGCGGAAGGAATCGCGGATGTTGTCGGCGTGGAATTCCTTGAAGCTCTCGGCGCAGTCGCCGCCCTGCAGCAGGAAGGCCCGGCCCTCCGCCACGTCGCCCAGCAGACCCTTAAGGCGGCGCGCCTCGCCGGCGAACACCAGGGGCGGCATCCGGCGCAGCGTCTGCTCGACGCGGGAAAGCTCGGCCATATCCGGATAGTCGGTCGGCACGTGCTTGGCGGGCTTGGTCCGCCAGGAAGCGGGATTCCAGGTCTCGGTCATAGTCCAACTCCGCGCCACCTGGGGCCACCCCCGGCGGCGGAGCGCCGCTTCTACTCCAAGGAAGACCGCTAGGTCGATGATTTTGCCGCGCTGCGGCGGTTTGGCCGCGTGGACCAGGGGGCCAGCGGGCCGCTTCCGAGGACGCCGACGATGGCGGCCAAGGCCCCCATGGCGAGCCAATGTTCCTGCCAGATCCCGTGCCCGACGGCCTCGAACAGCAGGTAGAGGCCGGCCGAGGCGGCGATGGCGGCGGCCATCAGGTCCCTGCCCTCGCGGGACAGCCGGCGCAGCGACATGGCCCAGAACAGCGCCGCCGCCGCCGCGCCGAGGGCGCCCAGCTCAAGCCAGGCCTGGAGGGCGCCGTTGTGCGGATGCAGGCCGACGCCGGAGAAGGTGCGGCTGGCGTCGAGGCCCCAGCCGAGCAGCGGCTTCTCGGCGATGGCGTCGACGGTGTTGCTCCAGTAGCCGAGACGCATGGACCAGGATTCCTGCACCTGAAGCCCGCCGGGGACGCCACGCGTGACGCTGCGAACACCCAGGACGATGGCCGGCGCCAGGAGGAAGTAGGCGGCGGCGGTCAGGGCCAGGGCCTTTGGCCCGCCGCGCGGCCAGGCGAGCACGACACCGCCGACAATCAGGCTGACGAACACAGCGACCACCTGAGCGTCCGAACCGAGCTGCAGGCCAAGAGCGAACGTCCCGATGACCATGGGGATCGCCAGCCACTGGGGCGCGCCAGCCCGCACGCCGCCGGCGGCCGCCACCGGCCACAGGAGAGCCAGGGGATAGGCCGCCTCGGCGAGGCTCTTGAGGGAAAGATCGATACGCGTCGGTTCGTAAAGGGCGTTGCGCAGGGCGTGGTAGACGGCGCCCCAGGTGAAGGCCTCGACCGTCAACCAGGCGCCGAGCAGGCCGAGGCTCCAGGCGAGGATCCGGAGCGCGAGGCCCGCGAGCCGTGGATCGGCGCGGCGGGCGGCGCACCAGGCGGACCAGTAGAGCACAAGTTCGGCGGTGAGCTTCAGGCCCTGGTTGGCGTCCAGGGGCGGATGATGCGGGCTCCAGATCGTGGAGATCGCGGCCCAGGCCAGCGCCGCCAGCAGGACCACCGCGACGGGGCGATCGCCCTCATTGATCCGCAAAGCCGGCAGGCAGAGGAGCCCAACCAGCGCGATCAGCACCGAGAAGCCCTGATAGAACAGCCAGCCGAACGGGGCGGTGAGGACCGCCAGGCCCACCATCACCCAACCGCACCAGAGGGCCAGCCGGTCGCGACCCGCGGCGGATGCTGGGCTCATGCGGCCTGGCCGAGGGAGGGCGGGACGTACTTCTCGCGCATGGTCACCAGCTCCTCCGCGAGGGTCGGGTGGACGGCGCAGGTGGAATCCCACTGCGGCTTGGTGACCCCCATCTTCAGGGCGACGGCGGCCATCTGGATGATCTCGGGGGCGTCCGGGCCCACCACGTGGCAACCGAGGATCCGCTCGGACCCGGGCTCGACCACCAGCTTGATCAGGCAGCGCTCCTCGGCGCCGGCGAAGGCGTACTTCATGGGCTTGAAGCGGGCCAGGTAGATATCGACCTTGCCGCCCAGCTTGTGGCGGGCGTCGGCTTCCGAGAGGCCAACCGAGCCGATCGGCGGCTGGGAGAACACCGCCGAGGCCACCAGGTCGTGATCGAACGCCGTGGGCTTGTCCTGGAATTCGGTCTGGGCGAAGGCCTGGCCCTCGCGGATCGCCACCGGGGTGAGGTTGATGCGGTTGGTGACGTCGCCCACCGCCCAGATGCTCGGCACGTTGGTGCGGGAGTATTCGTCCACCACCACCGCGCCCGCCTCGTTGAGGGCCACGCCGGCGGCTTCCAGACCCAGGCCCTCGACGTAGGGCTCGCGGCCGAGCGCCAGCATGACGAGGTCGCTCTCGCAGGAATGGCCATCCTTGAAGCGGCTGATGAAGCCCGTGGCGGTCTTCTCGATGGCGGTGTGCTGGTTGCCGAGCAGGACTTTGATCCCGCGCCGGCCCATCTCCTCGGCCACGTGGGCGCGCACGTCGTCGTCGAAGCCGCGCAGCAGATTGGGGCCACGATGGACCAGAGTGGTCTCGACGCCCAGGCCGTTGAATATGCCGGCGAACTCGATAGCGATGTAGCCGCCGCCGGCGATGACGATGCTCTTCGGCAGGGTTTCCAGGTGGAAGGCCTCGTTGGAGGAGATGGCGTGCTCGACGCCCGGCAGCTCCTTCGGGCTCCAGGGCCGGCCGCCGGTGGCGACCAGCACCTTCTCGGCGGTGACGGTCCCATGGCCCTCGACCTCGATGGTGTGGGCGTCCGTCAGCCAGGCCTTGCCGTGGACCAACTCGGCGCCGGCGTTCTGCAGGTTGCGGACGTAGATGCCGGAGAGGCGGGCGATCTCCTTGTCCTTGCGAGCGATGAAGGTGGGCCAGTCGAAGTGGGTCTCGGGGATCGTCCAGCCATACTCGGCGGCGATCTTGGCCTGGTGGGAGACTTCCGAGGCGTAGACCAGGAGCTTCTTGGGCACGCAGCCGCGGATCACGCAGGTGCCGCCGACCCGATGCTCCTCGGCCACCATCACCTTGGCGCCGGACAGAGCGGCCAGGCGCGCGGCGCGCACCCCGCCCGAGCCGGCGCCGATGACGAAGAGGTCGTAGTCGTAGTTGGCCAACGACGGGCTCCTTACGGTTCCAATGTCAGCACGCCGCCGGGCGCGCCGATCAGCGCCGTGTCGGCGAGGTCGAGGAACAGGCCGTGGTCGACCACGCCGGTGACGCTCTTCAGCGCCGCCGCCAGGGCCGCCGGCTCCTCGATCCGGCCGCAGGCTGCGTCATAGATGAGGTTGCCCCCGTCGGTCCGCACCGGGGCGCCGTCCTTCATCCGCAGGCGGGGGGCCACGCCGAGGTCGCATTCGGAAAGGGCGTCGCAGATACGAAGGGACGTGATCGTGTGTCCGAACGCCACCACCTCGATAGGCAAGGGAAACTTCCCCAGCGTTTTCACCTGCTTGGCGGCGTCGGCTATGACGACGCAGCGGGCCGAGGCCTCCCACACCAGCTTCTCGCGCAGCAGCGCCGCCCCGCCACCCTTGATGAGGGACAGGCCCGGACCGATCTCGTCGGCGCCGTCGACGGTGAGGTCGATGCCCTTGGTCTCACCGAGCTCGCCCAGCCGGATCCCGAGGCTCTGGGCCAACGCGCCGGTGGCCGCGGAGGTCGGCACGCCGACGATATCCAGGCCCCGGGCCGCCAGGGCCCTGACGAACCAGGCGGCGGTGGAGCCGGTGCCCAGGCCCACGACCATGCCCGATTCCACCAGGGCGGCGGCGGCCTCGCCGGCCGCCCGCTTCTGCGCGTCCGCGTCCATCATTTCCTCATCTTGGCGGCCTTGGCGGCGGCCTTGCGTTTGCGGAAAGCCGCAGCCCAGCCGAGTCGGTCGTCCTGTGCGCTGCGTTCCAGGGACAGGGCGTCGGCGGGGACATCGCGGGTGATCACCGAGCCCGAGCCCGTCATGCCCCCCGCCCCCACCTTCACCGGCGCGACCAGCGCCGTATTGGAGCCGATGAAGGCGTTCTCGCCCACATGGGTCTCGTATTTGAAGAAGCCGTCGTAGTTACAGAAGATCGTGCCGGCCCCGATGTTGGCCCCCGCCCCCACCGACCCGTCGCCCAGATAGCTGAGGTGGTTGGCCTTGGCGCCCTTGCCCAGCGAGACGTTTTTGATCTCCACGAAGTTGCCGACGTGGGCGTCCTCGCCGATCACCGCGCCGGGGCGCAGGCGAGCGTAGGGACCGACCAGGGCGCCGGCCTTCACCTCGGCGCCCTCCAGGTGGCTGAAGGCGCGGATCACGACGCCGGCCTCCACCTTCACGCCGGGAGCGAACACCACAAAGGGCTCGACGGTCGCGCCGGCCGCGATCTGGGTGTCCCAGGCGAAGTGGACGGTCTCCGGGGCGGGCATGGCCACGCCTTCGGCGAGGAAATGCGCGCGTCGGCGCTGCTGGAAGATCGCCTCGGCCTGGGAAAGCTGGGCCTGGGTGTCGGCGCCCATCACGGCGCTCTCCGGCGCCAGGGCGCAGCGGATCAGGCCGCCCTCGGCGCCGGCCTCGGCGATGACGCCGGTGAGGAAGTATTCCTTCTTGGGATTGTCGTCGGTGAGGCGGGAGAGCCAGCGGAACAGGTCGGCGCGGCCGGCGAGGTACATGCCCGCGTTGCAGAGCCTCACGCCCCGCTGTTCCTCGGTGAGCTGGCTGGGCTCGACGATGCGGATCACGTGGCCGTCGGCCCCGCGGATCACCCGGCCATAGAGCAAGGCGTCGTGCGGCTCGAAGCCGAGGATGCCCAGGACCGCGCCGTCCCGGCGAAGATTGTAGAGCGGCTCCAGGTCCTCGGGTCGCAGCAACGGGCAGTCGCCGTTCACGACCAGCACGTCGCCGTCGAAGTCGGCCAGGGCGTCGGCGGCGCAGAGCACGGCGTGGCCGGTGCCGAGCGGCGGGTCCTGGAGCACGGCGGCGGCGGCGGCGGCGCCCAGGCGCTTTTCCACCAGGGCGCGGACCTCAGGGCTGTGATCGCCGACGATGACGTGGATTCGCTCGCAGCCCGCCGCCTGGACGGTGTCAATCACCCGGTCCAGAAGGGCGCGACCGCCGACCTTGTGCAGCACCTTGGGCGTCGGCGACTTCATGCGCGTGCCCTGCCCTGCGGCCATGATGACGGCGGCGCGTGCGCTCATGCGGCTATACTCCGAAGGGGGCGAGTCATGCTCCTGTTCACGGCTTAGCAAGCCTTGCAGCCAGGCGCGAGAAACTGATGGGCGACCTTGACGGCGCGGTGATCGCCTTTGACCTGGACGGGACCCTGGTGGACACCGCCCCGGACCTGATCGGGACGCTGAACGCCCTGTTGAAGGCCGAGGGGATCGCTCCCCTGCCCCTGGCAGACGCGCGGCCCTTCATCGGTCGGGGCGCGCGCTGGCTGATCGAGCGCGGATTTTCGGCGGCGGGGGCGCCGCTGGCGGCCGAGCGGGTCCCGGCGCTGTTCGACCGGTTCATCGCCTACTACCTGGCCCACATCGCCGACGAGAGCGTCCCTTTCCCGGGCGTGGTGGCGGCCCTGGAGCGCCTGAAGGCGGCCGGCGCCAAACTCTGCGTCTGCACCAACAAGCGCACCGACCTGTCGGTGGCCCTGCTGGCCGCCGTCGGCCTGGATGGCCACTTCGACGCGGTGATCGGCGCCGACGCCGCCCCCGCCATCAAGCCCGACCCCCGTCACCTGATGACGGCGGTGGACGCTCTGGGCGGGACCGCCGCCCGCACGGTGATGGTGGGCGACGCGGCCACCGACGCCGGCGCCGCCCGGGCCGCGGGGGCGCACCTGGTGCTGGTCAGCTTCGGCTACACCGAGACCCCGGCCCAGGAACTCGGGCCCGACATCCTGATCCACCATTTCGACGAGCTTCCGGAGGCCTGCGCGCGGCTGCTCGGCGCTTGCGGGGAAGCGGCCGAGCGGCTATAGCCGCCGCCTTCCGCGCGCCCTTGGCGCCCGAGACGGATGCGTAGCTCAGCGGGAGAGCACCTCGTTCACACCGAGGGGGTCACAGGTTCAATCCCTGTCGCATCCACCAATCCCCTTTCGGGGTCGTCATGACCACCTACGTCGCCCTCCTCCGCGCGGTGAACCTCGGCGCCGGCAGCACCCTGCCGATGGCCGAGCTGAAGGCCATGTGCGAGGCGGCGGGGTTCGCAAACGTCCGCACCTATATCGCCAGCGGCAATGTGGTGTTCGAGGCGGAGGGTTCGGAGGTCCAGGTGAAGGCGGCGCTGGACGGCAAGCTCAAGGCCTACGCCGGCAAGGGCGTGCTGGTCCGGACGGCGGCCGAGATGGCGGCGGTCGCGAAAGCCAATCCCTTCCCCGCCGAACCGGGAAACCGTGTGGTCGCCATCTTCCTGGACGAGGCGCCGCCGAAGGACGCCCTGGGGCACATCCACGGCCAGGCCGATGAAACGGCGCGCCTGGGAAAGCGGGAGATCTACGTCCACTACCCCTCCGGGCAGGGACGCTCGAAGCTGGCGATCCCGGCCGCCAGGGCGGGGACGGCGCGCAACATGAACACCGTCGCCAAGCTGGCGGAGATGGCGAAGGGCTAGAGCTTCGGCCGGTGCGACAGGTCCTGGCCGGTGAGCTGGTAATGCACCAGCTCGGCGATGTTGGTGGCGTGGTCGCCGATCCGCTCGAGGTTCTTGGCGATGAACAGCAGGTGGGTGCAGACGCCCACAGAAGCCGGGTCGGCGGTCATGCAGGCGACGATCTCGCGCAGGACCGCTTCATGCCGTTCGTCGACGTCGGTGTCCTTGGACCAGACATCGAAGGCCGCGAGCGCGTCACCGTCGCGCCAGGCTCCGACCACCGCCTCCAAGCGCACGGCGACAAGCGTGCCGAGCTCGCCGATGGCGGCGGTCTGGGTCGCCCCGGGACGGCCATTCATGCGGGACACCCGCTTGGCGATATTCTTGGCCAGGTCGCCGCAACGCTCGAGCTGCATGGCGCTCTTCATGGCGGCGATCGGCCGCCGCAGGTCGTCGGCCATGGGCTGGTGCAGGGCGATGAAGCGGATCGCGCGGCGTTCGATGTCAGCATCGGCCTCGTCCAGGCGCTCATCAGCGGTGACGACCTTTGCGGCGGCGGCCACGTCGTGGGCCATGAAGGCGGCGACCGCGGCCTTGGTCTGCTCGACCGCCAGGGCGCCGAGATCGGCCACGTCGCGACCGAGGGCGGCGAGATCCTCGTCAATGGCCTTGAGGGTGTGATCCATCCTGCCCTCCCCTAACCGAACCGGCCGGTGATGTAGTCGCGGGCCCGGCTGGTGACCGGATTGGTGAAGACCCGATCGGTCTCGCCGAATTCCACCAGGGTTCCGAGGTACATGAAGCCCGTATGGTCGGAGAGCCGAGCGGCCTGGCCCATGTTGTGGGTGACGATGACCACGGTGTAGTCGCCCTTGAGGTCGGAGATGGTCTCCTCCAGGCGGGCGGTGGAGATCGGATCGAGGGCCGAGGCCGGTTCGTCGAGCAGGATGATCTCCGGCTTCACGGCGATGGCCCTGGCGACGCACAGGCGCTGCTGCTGGCCGCCGGAAAGCCCCAGGCCGGAGTCCTTCAGCTTGTCCTTCACCTCGTCCCAGAGCGCGGCCCGGCGCAGGGATTCCTCGACCCGCGCGGCCATGTCGGGCTTGGACAGCGTCTCGTAGAGCCGGACGCCGTAGGCCACGTTGTCGAAGATCGACATCGGGAACGGGGTGGGCTTCTGGAACACCATGCCGATCCGCGCGCGCAGGGCAGAGAGGTTCGTGCGGGGCGACAGGATATCGTCGCCCTCCAATAGCACGCGTCCCTGCGCCTTCTGGCCGGGATAGAGGCTGTACATGCGGTTCAGGGTGCGCAGCAGGGTGGACTTGCCGCAGCCGGAGGGGCCGATCAGGGCGGTGACCGCGTTGCGCGCGAAGCCGACCTGGACACCGAACAGCGCTTGTTTGGCCCCGTAGAAGAAGTCGAGCCCCTGGATGTCGATCTTCACCTGCTCGGGCGGCAGGCTGAGGACCGACGTCTCCGGCGGGTCGGAAGCGTGGATGTTCATGAGCGGGCAGGCTCCCGGGCGAGGATGCGGGCCAGGACGGTGACGCCGAGCACCGCCGCGGCGATCAGCAGGGCGCCGGTCCAGGCCAGGCGCCGCCAGTCGTCGTAGGCGCTGAGGGCGAACTGGAAGATCACCACCGGCAGGTTGGCCGTGGGTCCGCCGAGGTCGAGGCTGAGGAACTGGTTGTTGAGGGCGGTGAACAGCAAGGGCGCGGTCTCGCCGCTGATCCGCGCGAAGGCCAGCAGGGCCCCGGTCAGCATCCCGGCCTGGGCCGAGCGCCAGATCACCGCCCAGATGGTCTTCCAGACCGGCGCGCCGAGGGCCACGGACGCCTCCCGCAAGGAGACCGGCTGCAGTCGCAGCACGTCCTCGGTGGTGCGAGTGATCACCGGGGCGGCGATCAGGGCCAGGGCCGCGGCGCCAGCGTAGCCCGAGAAGCCCTTCATTGGGGCCACCAGGATGCCGTAGATGAACAGACCCACCAGGATCGACGGCGCGGACAGCAGCACGTCGTTGATGAAGCGGACCACCTTCCCGTAGGCGCTGTCGCGGGCGTACTCGGAAAGCCAGGTGCCGGCCAGGACGCCCACGAAGGTGGCGGCCGCCATGGCGAGGCCGCACATCATGATCGAGCCGAGGATGGCGTTGAGCAGGCCGCCCTGCGAGCCCGGGGCCGGCGTCGACTCGGTGAACACCGCCAGTTCCAGACCTCCGACACCCTGGCTGATCAGCGACCAGAGGATGGCGGCGAGCGCGGTCAGCGCGAGTGCCGTCGCCGCCCAGCAGAAGGACAGGAAGGCGACGTTTCCGACCCGGCGGGAGAGACGTTGGGAGCCGGAGGCGCTCATCCGTGGACCTGCTTTCCGATCAGCAGGCGGGCCAGGGCCAGGACGATGAAGGTGATGATGAACAACACCAGGCCGAGCGCCATGAGCGAGCCGGTGTGAAGCACGCCGCTGGCCTCCGCGAACTCGTTGGCGATGGTCGAGGCGATCGTCGAACCCGAGGCGAAGATCGAAGTGGGCAGGCCATGGGCGTTGCCGATGATGAAGGTGACCGCCATGGTCTCGCCGAGCGCCCGGCCTAGGCCCAGCATCACAGCGCCCACGGCGCCGGTGCGGATGTAGGGAAGGCTGACCTTGCCGACGACCTCGAAGGTGGTCGAACCCAGGCCATAGGCGCTCTCGCGGACCTGGGACGGAACGGTGAGGAGCAGCTCGCGTAAGGTGGCCGCCATGAAGGGCAGGATCATGATCGCCAGGATCAGGGAGGCGGTGAGGATCCCCGCGCCGTTAGGCACGCCGGCCGTCAACCTTTCCCAGATCGACCCTGGCTCGACGGACATCATGATCGGCAGCTGGATGTGTTTGACGAACCAGGGCGCGAAGACGAACAGACCCCACATACCGTAGACGATGGAGGGAATTCCGGCGAGCAGCTCGACGGCCGTACCGATGGTCCGACGAAGCCTCGCGGGGCAAAGCTCCACCAGGAAGATGGCGACCCCCAGGGCGAGCGGCAGGGCGAACAGCAGGGCCAGGGCCGAGGTCACCAGGGTTCCGGTCACCGCGCCGGCCGCGCCATAGACCTCGGCCACCGGATCCCATTCGGCGCTGAAGAAGAACGCCGGCCCGAATTTCGCCAGCGCCGGCCAGCCGCCGATGGTCAGGGAGATCACCACCCCGGCCAGGGCGGTGAGCAGCAGGCTGGCGGCGCCGAAGCACAGCCATTCGAAGGCCCGATCCAGCACCACGCCCCGCGCCTGGCGCGGGCGGCCTTCCCCGATGACGGCGACGGCGGCGGTCATGGGGTTCAGGAAGCGGGGCCGGCCACGGCCTTACCGTCGGGGCCCACGATCTCGGCCCAGGAGGCGCGGACCCGCGCCTTGAGGTCGGCTGGCAGCGGCACATAGGCCAGGTCGTCGGCCGCGGGATCGCCCTTGTTGAAGGCCCAATCGAAGAAGCCGAGCACGGCCTTGCCGGTGGCGGCGTTCGCCTGGGTCTTGTGCATCAGGATGAAGGTGGCCCCGGTGATCGGCCAGGCCTCGGCGCCGGGTTGGTTCAGCAGCAGCAGGTAGAAGCCGGGGGCCTGGGACCAATCGGCGCCGGCGGCGGCGGCGGCGAAGGCCGGGGCGGTCGGGGCCACGAACTGGCCGGCGGCATTCTTCAGCAGGGCGTGCGCCATGCCGTTCTGCTTGGCGAAGGCGTATTCCACGTAGCCCACCGCGCCGGGGGTCTGTTTCACATAGGCGGCGACGCCGTCATTGCCCTTGCCGCCCTGGCCCACGGGCCAGGCGACCGCATCGTTGGCGCCCACCTGGGCCCATTGCGGAGCCGCAGCGGTAAGGTAGCTGGTGAACAGGAAGGTGGTGCCGGAGCCGTCGGAGCGGTGAACCACTGTGATCGGCAGGTTCGGCAGGGCCACGCCCGGGTTCAGGGCGGTCAGCGCCGGCGCGTTCCAGCGGGTGATCTTGCCCAAGTAGATGTCGGCCAGGGCGGAGGCGTCCAGGCGGATCCCGCCGGGGGCTATGCCGGGCAGGTTGACGATCGGCACGACGCCGCCGATCACCGCCGGGAACTGCGCGAGGCCATCGGCCCCGAGTTCCTCGGGCTTGAGCGGCTTGTCGCTGGCGCCGAACGCCACGGTCCGCGCCTTGATCTGCTTGATGCCGCCGCCCGAGCCGATCGGCTGGTAGTTGAGCTGCAGGCCGGTTTCCGCCTGCTGTAGTTCGGCCCATTTGGCGTAGAGGGGCGCGGGGAAGGTCGCGCCGGCGCCGGAGATCTGCGCGCCCGAGGCGGGAGCGTCCGGCTTGTCGCCACCGCCGCAGGCGGCCAGCGCCAGGGTTGCGGCCAGTCCCAGGAAGGTCCGCCGGATCATAGTGCCTACTCCCACCCACTTTGGATGGGCCCGCTCTACCGGGGCCGCACGACAGTTCGGTGACAGTGGGATGAAGGTCTTGTGACAGCCCCCCGGCCCCGCTAAAGCCGGCGCGCCGGGAGCCCACGGAGAAGGGCCAACCATATCATCCGAGGCCGTATATGCTGAGCTGGTTCCAGGCGATCATGCCCCAGGAGGGGCGGTTCTTCGACCTGTTCGAAGCGCACGCCCAGACACTCTGCCAGGGCGCCGAATCCCTTCACCTGCTGCTGCAGGGCGGCCCCGCCACCCCTGAGCATTGCGCCGCCGTGGCCGCGCATGAGGCGCGGGCGGACGAGATCACCCGCGAGGTGATGCAGATGGTCCGCCGGACCTTCATCACCCCGTTCGACCGCAGCGACATCATCGACCTGACCAACTCGATGGACGACGCCATCGACCAGATGCACAAGACCGCCAAGGTCACCGCCCTCTTCGACCAACGCGAATTCCAGCCGCAGATGATGGAGTTGGGCAAGGTGATCGTGGCGACGGCGGGCCTCACCGCCCAGGCGGCGCCGCTGCTGCGCTCGATGAAGGCCAACGCGGACAAGCTGAACGGGCTCACCGAGCAGATCACCCAGCTGGAAGAGGCCTCGGACCAGCTCTACGACGCCGGGATCGCCGCGCTCTACCGCACCGCCGGGAAAACGGATCCGATGGCCTACATCGTGGGCGCCGAGATCTACGACCACCTGGAAAAGGTGGTCGACCGCTTCGAGGACGTGGCCAACCGGATCAGCAGCGTGCTGATCGAACACCTCTAAGGCCGCCCCCGTTCATGGACATCGGCGGCGTCAGCCTGATCCTGATCTTCCTGGTCATCGTGGCCTTGGCGTTCGATTTCCTGAACGGCCTGCACGACGCGGCCAATTCGATCGCCACCATCGTCTCCACGCGGGTCCTTTCGCCCCGGGCGGCCGTGGTCTGGGCGGCGTTCTTCAACTTCATCGCCTTCCTGTTCTTCGGCCTGCACGTGGCCAACACGGTCGGCAAGGGGATCATCTCGGCGGACATCATCTCCGACGCGGTGATCTTCGGCGCGCTGGGCGGTGCGATCACCTGGAACATCGTCACCTGGCTGGCGGGTATTCCTTCGTCGTCCTCCCACGCCCTGATCGGGGGCCTGCTGGGCGCGGGCCTGGCCAAGGCGGGGTTCGGAGGGGTGATCTGGCCAGGCGTGCTGAAGACGGTGGCGGGGATCGTCGTCTCGCCGGCCCTGGGTTTCACCCTGGCGCTGGTGCTGGTGCTGATCGTCTCATGGGCCTTCGTGAAGGCGACGCCGGCCCTCGCCGACTCGACCTTCCGCAAGCTGCAGTTCGTCTCGGCCGCCGCGTTCTCGCTGGGCCACGGGGGTAACGACGCCCAGAAGACCATGGGGGTGATCGCGGTGCTGCTCTACGCGCACGGCTATTACGGCGGGGAGTTCCACGTGCCTTTCTGGGTGGTGATCACCTGCCAGGCGGCGCTGGGCCTGGGCACCCTCTTCGGCGGCTGGCGGATCGTCCACACCATGGGCTCGAAGATCACCCGACTAACGCCGCAGCAGGGTTTCTGCGCCGAGACCGGTGGGGCCATCACCATCTTCCTGGCCACCCACATCGGCGTACCAATCTCCACCACCCACACCATCACCGGGGCGATCGTCGGCGTGGGGGCTTCCCGGCGGCTGTCGGCGGTGCGCTGGAACGTGGCCGGCCGAATCGTCTGGGCCTGGGTGATCACCCTGCCCGCGTCGGGGATCATCGCGGCGCTGTTCTACGCCGGCGCGCGGCTGCTCGACCGGACATTCGGATAAGAAAGAAGGGGACCTCCGGCTGGAGGCCCCCTTTCAAGGCATTGCGATAATGGAGCCGCTAGCGCGCGGCGTAGACCGCCTTGCCGTCACCGGCGCGGACATTGCCCCACGACTTGCGGATCAGCTCCTTCACGGCCGGCGGCAGCGGCACATAGGCCAGGCGGTCGGCGGCCGCATCGCCGTTGCGATAGGCCCAGTCGAAGAAGGCCAGGACCTCGCGGACCTTCGCCGGATCGGTCGGCCGCCTCGGCACCAGGATGAACGTGGCGCCGGTGATCGGCCAAGCCTCGGCGGCCGGCTGGTCGAGCAGCAACAGGTAGAACCCGGGAGCCGCACTCCACCGGGCGCCCGCCGCGGCGGCGGCGAAGTTGGCGGCCGCCGGGGTCACGAACCTACCGGCCTTGTTCTGCATCAGGGCGTAGGTGAGGTTGTTCTCCTTGGCGAAGGCGTATTCGACGTAGCCGATGCCGCCCGGGGTCTGCTCGACGTAGGCGGCGACCCCGTCGTTGCCCTTGCCGCCGATGCCGGTCGGCCACTTCACCGCATCATTGGCGCCGACCTCCGCCGCCCAGCGGGGCGCCTTCATGGCCAGGTAGCTGGTGAAAAGGAAGGTGGTCCCCGATCCGTCCGAGCGATGCACGACAGTGATCGGCAGGTTCGGGAGCTGGATCCCTGGATTTGCCCGGGCCAGCAGCGGATCGTTCCAGCGTTTGATGACGCCGCGATAAATGTCAGCGAGCAAGGGGCCGGTGAGGCGGAGCTGACCTGGGCGGACGCCGGGGACGTTCAGCACCGGCACCACCCCGCCGATCACGGTGGGAAACATCGCGAAGCCGCCCGCCGCCAGGTCGTCGGGCTTCAGCGGTTTGTCGGTGGCGCCGAAGTCGACCGTCCGGGCGGTGATCTGCTTAACGCCGCCGCCCGAGCCGATGGGCTGGTAGTTCAGGCGGTTGCCGGTCTGGGCGGCGTACATCTCGGCCCACTTGGCATAGACAGGCGCTGGAAAGGTCGCCCCGGCGCCAGAGATGTTGGCCGCCTGGGCGGCGCCGGCGGTGAGGAGCATCAAGCCGGCGAACGCGGCGATGAATCTCTTGAGCATGAGGATTCCTGTCAGCCTCAAGCGCGGACGCCCGCTCTCGGTGGCTGGTGGTACCCACCCTCTGCAAAGCTTTGGTGACGGGCCTTTGGCTGATTTGTGACAATCAACGGCGGCTTCGACCGTCATCCCATTGTCATTGGAATGTCAGTTGGCCTTCTAGGCGGCGATCCGTTCCATCACCGGCGCGCCGAGGCTCTCGCGGGCCTCCAGCCAGTGGATGATCTCGAAGGTCCCGTCGTGGCGCTCAACCACAGCGGTGCAGCTTTCCACCCAGTCACCGTCGTTGATGTAGACGACGCCGCCGATGTCGCGCATCTCAGCCTTGTGGATGTGGCCGCAGATCACGCCGGCCACGCCGCGCCGACGGGCCTCCGCGGCCATGGCGTCCTCGAACCGGTCCACGAACTGCACGGCCTTCTTCACCCGGTGCTTGATGTAGGCCGAGAGGCTCCAGTAGCCGAGGTCGAGGAGGCGCCGGGCACGGTTGAAGTGGGTGTTCATGCCGAGGAGCCCGCGGTAGCCCCAGTCGCCGAGGAACGACAGCCACTTGGCGTGCTGGACCACGGCGTCGAACTCGTCGCCGTGGGTCACCAGGTAGCGTTGGCCGTCGGCGGCCTCGTGGATGGCGTCGCGACAGACCACCACGCCGCCGAAGTGGACGCCGCAGAAGTCCCGTATCCGGTCGTCGTGGTTGCCGGGGATATAGACCACCCGCACGCCCTTGCGAGCCAGGCGCAGGATCTTCTGGACCACGTCGTTGTGACCATGCGGCCAGAACCAGCCGGACTTCATCTTCCAGCCGTCGACGATGTCGCCGACCAGGTAAAGGGTCTCGCAATCCAGCTCGCGGATGAACTCCAGGAGCATGGCGGCCTGGCAGCCGCGCGTCCCTAGATGGATGTCGGAGATGAACGCTGCCCGGCAGCGGACGGCGGGTATTTCACTCATGCGGCCCCCACGAGGTTGATGGGAGGGCTTAGGGTGACTCCGTGACAGAGCCGTGACGGCCTAGACGCGCTCATCCAGCGCATAGCCGGCGGACCGCACCGTGCGGATCAGGTCGGGCGCTCCGGGTTGGCGCAGGGCCTTGCGGAGGCGGCCGACGTGCACGTCGACCGTGCGGGCCTCGACGTAGGTGTTGGCCCCCCACACCGCGTCGAGCAGGCGCTCGCGGCTGAACACCCGGCCTGGGCGCTGCATGAGGAAATCCAGGAGCCGGTATTCGGTGGGCCCGAGGTGGATGTCGGCGCCGCCGCGCGAAACCCGATGGCTGGCGCGATCCAGGACGATGTCGGCGTATTCGAGCCGTTCCTCCACCAGTTCCGGCCGGCTGCGGCGCAGCAGGGCGCGGATCCGGGCGACCAGCTCGTTCATGGCGAATGGCTTGACCAGATAGTCGTCCGCCCCGGTGTCGAGGCCACGGACCTTGTCGGCCTCCTCTCCCCGGGCGGTCAGCATAAGGATGGGCGTGCGGCGGGTCTCTGGCCGCTGGCGCAGGCGCCGGCAGACCTCGACCCCGGACACCTTCGGGAGCATCCAATCGAGCACCAGGAGGTCAGGCGTCTCCTCCTCGACGCGCATGAGCCCCTCCTCGCCATCGGCGACCCGCTCGACACGGAAGCCCTCGCGGACGAGGTTGTAGTCCAGGAGGGTCGCCAGAGCGTCCTCGTCCTCGACGATCAGGATGTGGGGGATCACGGGGTGGCCTGCAGGTCGCTGTCGGTAAGGCTCACCTTCGGTCGTTCGGCGGAGAGCTCCTCGCCGGTGACCTCGAAGTGGAGGATCTCCGCCACGTTGGTGGCGTGGTCGCCGATCCGCTCCAGGTTCTTGGCGATGAACAGCAGGTGCGCGCCGGACGTCACCGAGCCAGGCTCGCTGGCCATGTGGCTCAACAACTCGCGGAACAGGCTCTCGTAGTGCTCATCGACCTCGCCGTCGCGACGCCAGACCGCGAGCGCCGCTTCGACCTCCCCGCCGGCATAGGCGTCCAGCACCTCGCGCAAACGAGCGGAGACCAAGCGGCCCATGCGCGCGATGGCGGCCATCAGGGGCAGCAGGGGCTCGGCGGTCGAAAGGATCAGGCTGCGTTTGGCGATGTTGCGCGCCAGATCGCCGCAGCGTTCGAGATTCATCGCCAGCTTCAGGGAGGAGACCGCGCGCCGCAGGTCGGCCCCCGAAAGCTCCTGCCCGGAGATCAAGGCCAGAGCGCGCCTTTCGATATCGGCTTGCAAAGCGTCCAGACGAAGGTCCCGGACGATCAGCGCCTCCGCCAGCGGTACGTCGCGACGGACCACAGCCTCGACGGCGTCGACGACCTGCGCCTCGGCCAGGCCGCCCATGCGGATGATTTCGGCGGTGAGCTGCCGCAGCAAGGTTGCGGCGGATTTCTTGGGGGTCGGCGACGCCACGCTAGGGTCCCTTAATGCGGAGCCATACCTAGCGTGGGTACATGACAGTTATGTGACAGTCGCCGCCGGAAGGAAGGCCGTAAAGGTGGCGCCGGCCCCTTCCTCGCTCTCGACGATCAGCCCGCCCCGATGACGGTTGATCACGTGCTTGACGATCGCCAGCCCGAGACCCGTGCCCCCGCCGCTCTGGCCCTCGACGCGGTAGAACCGCTCGGAGAGGCGCGGGAGATGCTGCCGGGCGATTCCCCGGCCGACGTCGGCGACACGGATCACCTGGTAGGCCTGATCGGCGGCGTCCGGCGTCAGCAGGGAAAGGGTGACTCCACCGCTACGGGAGGGGGCGCGGGCGGCCTCAAGATTCTCGGCGCGTTGGAACGCCACCCCCACGCTGGCGCCCGTCGGGGAGTATTTCACCGCGTTATCGACCAGGTTCTGGACCACCTGCACCAGCTGGTCACGGTCACCCACCACCACGGCCGGCCCGTCGGCGGCGATCGCGATGGAAATGCCCCGTTCGGCGAGCAGCGGCCGGATGCCGTCCGCGACGTCCTGCAGAACCTGAACCAGGTCCACCGCCCCCGAGGGGGCGATGTGCTCGTTCAATTCGATCCGGCTCAAGGAGAGCAGATCGTTGATCAGGCGTGTCATCCGCCCGGTCTGCTCAGCCATGATGCCGAGAAACTTCTCGCGGGCCGGGGCGTCGTCCTTGGCATGGGTGCGCAAGGTCTCCACGAACCCCGCCAGGGACGCCAGCGGGGTGCGCAGTTCGTGGCTGGCGTTGGCAAGGAAGTCGGCCCGCATCCGCTCGGTCCGCCGGGCGTCGGTCTCATCGCGCAGCACGAGCACCAACTCCGCCGGACCCAACGGCCGGATGAACGCCCGCCAGTACCGGGGTTGGACGCCGATGGACTCGAACGCCACCTCGGCGGGCGCCCCGGTCTCCAGGGCGTTCTCGACAGACTCCAGCAGGACCGGTTGGCGCAGCGCCGCCCCCACCGCGACGCCGGGGATCGCGAGGCGGAAATGTTCGCCCGCCGCCTCGTTGCCGTAGACGATCTGTGGACCCTCGGCTTCGCTGAAACGCACCAGCAGCACCGGGTCCGGCAGCAGGTCGAGGGTGCGAAGGGCGGCGGCGGTCGACAGATCGGTCACGGCGACGTTGTGGATCGGGCAAGCGCGGTCCGTCCAGTCCCCCGTGTCTCCGCGGCCACGGCTCGTCTCGATCACCCCCACCCGGGAGGCGGGCCAATTGCCAACTTATCAGCGTTATCCTACGCCTTGAGTAAGAGTGGGCCCCTGAGTCCCTGCTCATTGGGAGAAGCACGTCATGCGCACCATCAAGCTGCTCCGCGGCACCGCGATCGCCGCCCTGCTGACCGCCTGCGCCACCACCGCCCAAGCGCAGGACGACGGCCTCGGCCGGGAGATCGAGGAGATCGTCGTCACCGCGCAGAAACGCGAGCAGAGCCTGCAGGATGTGCCGATCGTCATCACCTCGGTGGGCGCGCAGTTGCTGCGCGACGCCGGGGTGCGCGACATCCGCGAGCTGACGCTGCTGACCCCCGGCCTGACCGTCACCTCCACGACGAACGAGACGGTGGTGACCGCGCGGATCCGTGGTGTCGGCACCGTGGGCGACAATCCGGGCCTGGAGTCCTCGGTCGGCGTGGTGATCGATGGCGTCTACCGGCCCCGCAACGGTGTGGGCTTCGGCGACCTGGGCAATGTCGAACGGATCGAAGTTCTCAAGGGACCGCAGGGGACGCTGTTCGGCAAAAACACCTCCGCCGGCGTGATCAGCATCATCACCGCCGCCCCCGGCAACGAGCTGGAGGCCAGTTCCGAGGCCACCGTGGGTAACTATGGGGCCTTCGGCGTCACCGGCGCGCTCAGCGGCCCTGTGGCCGAGGGGCTTTCCCTGGGCATCTATGGCGCCATGCGTCATCGCGACGGCCTGATCGATATCGTCCAGGGCAACCAGACCCGCGAGTCGGACGATGTGAACCAGGATTTCCATACCGTGCGCGGCCAAGCCATGTGGGAGCCCAACGCGGACGTCTCCGCGCGGCTGATCGTGGACTACACCAAGCGCAACGAGGACTGCTGCGTGGGCACCCAGCTGTTCGTGGGCAGTTCCCCGGCCGGGCGGGGCCAGTTCATCAACGCCGTCCGCCCCGGCAGCATCGACCTCACCTCCACCCCCTTCGACCGCAATGGCTACGCCAACCGTCCCACGGACCAGCGGGTCACCGACAAGGGCGTCTCGCTTGAAGTCAGCGCGGCGCTCAGTCCCGCCGTGAACCTGACGTCCATCACGGCGCTGCGGAGCTGGCGTACGGAGAACGGCCAGGACAGCGACTTCACCGCCGCCGACCTGGTGTGGCGCCCGTCGGACGGCACGAACAATGTCGGCTTCAAGCAATTTTCCCAGGAGCTCCGGCTCGACGGCGAGGCGGGTTCGCTCAACTGGCTGGTCGGCGGATTCTACGCCTCGGAAGATCTCGATAGCCGCTCACAGCTGCTCTACGGAACGGATTACTACGCCTATTTCGCGAGCCGGGTGCTCGGCGGGGTTCCAGGCCTGATCGGGCTGACGCCGGCGGCTATCTTCCAGCCCGGACGTGGACAGGACGATCGTTTCGCCCAGAACGACAAGGCCTGGGCGCTCTTCACCAACAACGCCTACCGGTTCACCGAGCAGCTCGAGCTGACCGTGGGTCTGCGGTACACGCACGACAAGAAGGAGCTTCAGTCGATCTACTCCACCACCGGCTCCTCCTGTGACCAGGGCGAGGCGGCTCTGGGAGCCCTGGTGGGCGTCGTCGGGGCCGCCACGGCCCAGACCATCGTGGGCGGCCTGTGCCTCAATCACCAGAACAATGACTTCGACGAACTGGGAACGCTGCGCCAGTCGAGCACCGAGAACGAACTGTCGGGGACCGCCAAGCTGGCCTTCCGGTTCAACGACGACGCCATGACCTATGCGTCCTATTCCCGGGGCTACAAGGCGGGCGGGTTCAACCTCGACCGCGAGCAGCGGATCGTCA
Organism: Caulobacteraceae bacterium; assembly: GCA_947476555.1. Taxonomy (GTDB): domain Bacteria; phylum Pseudomonadota; class Alphaproteobacteria; order Caulobacterales; family Caulobacteraceae; genus Phenylobacterium. The sequence goes on along the minus strand of CANJRI010000002.1, from coordinate 43,788 downwards.
CGACCGCGGGCCTGAATTTCACCGCCGACACCGACACCAGCTTCCGGCCGGAACTGGTGGATAGCTGGGAAATCGGCGCCAAGACCACGTTCCTGAGCAACTCCTTCCTCCTGAACGCGGCCCTGTTCCATCAGACCTTCAAGGACTTCCAGCTGAACACCTTCGCCGGGACGGCCTTCATCGTCGAAACCCTGCCGGAGGTGATTTCGCGAGGCGTGGACGTCGACTTCATATTCCTGCCCCCGGTCGAAGGCCTCTCCTTCCAGGGCGGCGTCACCTACGCCGAGACGGAGATCCAGCCGTTCACGGCCGCCGATCTGCTGGTCGCGAGCCGGTTCAACAGTCTGCGGCGGCTGCCGGGCGCGCGGCTGTCCTTCGCGCCCCTGTGGTCGGCATCGCTGGCGGGCACCTATGAGGCCGAACTGCCGAGTGGCCTGATGTTCCGCGCCAATCTCTCGGGCAAATACACCTCGCGCTACAACACCGGATCCGACCTCCATCCGTCCAAGCTCCAGGACGCCATGATCCTGATGAACGGCCGCGTTGGCATCGGTTCGGCGGACGATCGTTGGACGCTGGAGGTCTGGGGCGCGAACCTGACCGACAAGGATTACCTGCAGGTCGGCTTCAACGGACCGTTCCAGATCGACGAGAACAACGACGATATCAGCGTCTACGACGCCTTCCTGGGCGCCCCACGCACCTTCGGCGTGACCCTGCGGTTCGCCTACTAGGCGGGGACGAAACTAGCGATCGGCCGGCGCGCGGGTGATGAGCGGTGCGTCCGGATCGGCGGGCGGCGGCGCCGGCCTGGCCTGAGGCGTCGGGAGCGGGGCCGGAACCAGCGGCGGCGCCGAGAGCGCCGGCTGTGAGGGCGGCGGCGGTGAGAGCGGCGCTGGCTCAGGGCGAGGCGTGGGCCGCGGCTCGGCGGGAAGCGGCTGGGAAGTCTGCGCGGGCCGGGCGATCCGGGCTGGCGGGCTAGCCAGCGGGGCCTTGGGCGCGGGCGGAGCGGGGGCCGGGCTCGCCGCCGACAAATCGGCGGCGGTGAGGCGATCCAGCGGGGCTTGCAGAGCCTGGGGGAGGTCGGGAGTCTCGACGGTCGGGGGCGAGGAGACGGATGCCGTCGGTCCCCGCCCCAGCACAGCGAGAAGACCCGCCACGCCCGCTAGGCCGATAGCGCCGGCCACCGCCACGGGAATCCACGTCCGGTTCGGCTTCGCTCGCTGAACAGCCGCGACGGGCGCCATCTCGACAGGGGCCGAGGGTTGCGTCCTGGACTCAGCAGCCGGTGGCGGCGCGGTCCGCTCGACTGCCGGAGCGGGACCGGTGGCTGGTCGCGTGTAGGCGGGCCGTACGGGGTGAGTGGGAGACGGCGCCGGTCCCGACGCTGGGCGCGTATAAGCCGGCCTGATCTCGGGCGTCGGTGAGGCGCCGCCGGCCCGGACCGAGATGCGCGTGTGCTGGGGCCAGCCGGCCGGCCCCTGTTGCGCGTTGGTCTGGTCGCGGTCGGCCGTCGACATGGCGCCCCTTATATCCTGAAACGCCTAGCTGTTCATGGGCGGGTGATGCTGCTCGATGAGATCGGCCCGCTCGGCTTCGCGAATGGCGCGGGTGACGTTCAGGCGCGTAAGGATCTGGGCCCCCGTGTAGGTCTGGCGCGCCTTCTCGAGCTCCGTTCTCCAGCTCTGGGCGGCGAGATTGTCGGTTTCCCCGGCGTAGACCACCTGGGCGCCGTCCCGCGTCAGCTTGGCGATGACGAAATTGGCGCCAGCCGGCGGGAGGAAGCGGTTCTCCTCCACGGCGGTATAGCGATAACGGGCGCCGGATTTGCCGGGGATGTCGATCTTACGGGTCAAGGACGCACTCCACTTTGCGCAATGCAAGCCGCGCGCGCCCTTCCTACCCGGACGACCTGGGCCAAAAGTGGGCCGAGCCTGGCCTTATGAACCCATTGTCGCCGGGAACGACCTTGACCATATGGACGTTCGCGAATGGGCCGTCTCTGTTAGGGTGTTGAACTTGCGAGGAGACACAAGCTTGGACCTCCTTTCGGCCCGAGGCTGAGCGTGATGCAGAGACCCGCCGACTTCAGTCTGAAAATCGACACCGATCGCCCTTTGGCGGCGCTTAGCGGTGACTGGACCGCCACCGGGATCGGATCGGCAGGCGCTGGGCTGCAGCAGGCGCTTAGAGGCCACCCCCAGGTCCAGTTCGATCTTTCCCGCATACGACGCATGGACACGGCCGGCGCCTACGCCGTCGTTCGCGCCGCCGGCGCGGATTTCACGCTTTCCCGGGTGAAAGCGAAACCCGAGGCCCGTCGCTTGCTGGAGCTAGTCAGCGAGGCGATTCAGGTCGAGCCGGTTGTCCGGCGCGAGCCAACCGGCTTCCACGAGTTGACCATCCGGATAGGTCGGGGGACCGTAAGTCTGGGCGTCGAATTCCTGGCCACCATGGCCTTCCTCGGTCACCTGCTGGTGGTGGCTACCCAGACCTTCGGCAAGATTTTCTCGGCGCCTGGCCGCATACGATGGGCCGCGATCGTCAACCAGATGGAGCGGTCCGGCCTGGACGCCATCCCGATCGTCGCCGTGACGACCTTCTTCATCGGCGCGGTGGTGGCCTTCATCGGCGCGGACATGCTGCAGCAGTTCGGGGCGGAGGTGTTCACCGTCGAACTAATCGGCGTGGCCATGCTGCGAGAGTTCAACATCCTCATCACGGCGGTTCTCCTCGCCGGGCGTTCGGCGTCTAGCTTCGCGGCCGAGCTGGGAGCGATGAAGATGCAGCAGGAGATCGACGCCATGGAGGTCATGGGCGTCGATCCGTTCGAAGCCCTGGTGCTGCCCCGCTTTGTGGCCTTGCTGATCACCATCCCCCTCCTGACCCTCGTGGCCACCATCGCCGGACTGTTCGGGGGTCTGGTGGTGACCTGGACGGTCCTGGACTTGGGGCCCGCCTTTTTCCTGCAACGGATCGTGGACAACGTCGGGGTGAACCATTTCTGGGTCGCGCTGGCGAAAGCGCCGATCATGGCCGGTGTGGTGGCCGGGATTGGCTGCCGCCAGGGCCTGGAGACCGGCGGCGATGTACTATCCCTAGGCCAGCGGGTCACCGCGGCTGTCGTGCACGCGATCTTCGCGATCATCATGCTCGACGCCGCCTTCGCCCTGCTCTTCATCCAGTTGGACATATGACCGAGACGCGCGATGAATCCGGGCTCTCCGACGAGGAGCTGCTGGACCAAGATGGGCCGGCCATCGAGGTCCAGGGCCTGCGCTCGTGCTTTGGCGAGAATGTCGTGCACGATGGATTGGACCTGACCGTCAACCGAGGCGAGGTGCTTGGCGTGGTGGGGGGATCGGGCGCCGGCAAGTCCGTCCTGCTCAACTCACTGATCGGCCTGAGGAAGCCCGACGGGGGGACGGTGCGCGTTTTCGGACAGGAGTTGCAGCGGGCTTCTAAGCACAGCTGGAGCGCGCTTGAGCGCAGCTGGGGCGTGCTGTTCCAGCAAGGCGCGCTATTCTCCAACCTTACGGTGCGCGAGAATGTCGCCGCGCCGATGTTCGAGCACACGGACCTGCCCCGTTCGGAGATCTACGAGCTGGCCAATCTGAAGATCGCCATGGTCGGCCTAAAGCCGGAATCCGGGGCCCTGAAGCCTTCGGAGCTTTCGGGCGGCATGCGCAAGCGTGCCGGCCTGGCGCGGGCGCTGGCCCTCGACCCCGAACTTCTGTTCCTCGACGAGCCCACGGCCGGTCTCGACCCTATCGGCGCCGCCGCCTTCGACGTCCTCATCAAGGATTTGTCCGACAGCCTGGACCTCACGGTGTTCATGATCACCCACGACCTCGACACCCTTTACGAGATCACCGATAGGGTGGCCGTCATCGCCGACCGCACGATCGTGGCCACGGCCCCGATCGCGGAGCTTGAGCGGTCGGACCACCCCTGGATTCAGGAATATTTCCTCGGCCCACGCGGCCGAGCGGCCAAGGCCGCCGGAATGGAGGTCTGATGGAAAAGAACGCCAACTACGCCCTTGTGGGCCTGTCCACGGTCATCCTGTTGGTGGCCGGGATCGTCTTCGTGATCTGGCTGGCGAGATTGAACTTCGCCCGGGAGAACGAGCTCTACGACATCGTCTTCCCTGGGCCCGTGCGCGGCATCAATGAGGGCGGCGAGGTGCACTTCAACGGCATCAAGGTCGGCGAGGTGACCACCATCGCGCTCGACAAGACCAACCCCCGCAACGTCATCGCCAGAGTCCGCGTCAGCGACGACGTGCCGATCCGGGTCGACAGCTACGCCACGCTCGAGCCTCAGGGGATCACCGGCCTCAATATCGTGCAGATCAGCGCCGGCACCTCGACGCGCCCGCTGGCGAAGGATGTGGCGCGGGCCAACTGCGAGCGGCAGGGTCTGGGCGCGCAATGTGTCCCGGTGTTGCGCAGCCAGCGTAGCGCCCTCTCCGACTTGATCGCCGGCGGCGGCACCGTCCTCACCCGCACCATCGAGGCTCTGGATCGAGTGAACCGGGTCATGTCGGACCAGAATATCAAGGCGATATCGGCCACGCTTTCCGATGCGCAGGCGGTCACCGCCGAATTGCGCGAGCGCAAGTCGATGATCGCCGACGCCCAGAGCGCCATCCAACGTATGGAGGAGGCCACCACCGAGATCGCCCGCCTCAGTCGGTCGGGTCGTGAGTTGGTTGAGGGAGACGGCAAACGCGCTGTCGCCAACCTGGCCGCCGCTACGGAAGAGGCGCGAGAGGCGGCGAAGGAAGGCCGCGCCATGATCGCCGGGCTGCAGGGTCCGACCCGGGACTTCGCGGCCAATGGCCTGCCCCAGATCACCGCGGCGGTGATCCAGATGCAAAGCGCCGCCCAGGCCCTTGAGGCCCTGATCAACGAAATCCAGTCCAGCCCCACCGGCGCGCTCGGCAAGCCGCGCGCCGAGGAAGTGAAAGTGCCCCAATGATGCGATCGATCCGGTTCGCCGCCCTCGCCATCTCCGCACTGGCGCTGGCCGGCTGCGTGTCCCTGCTCCCGAAGAGCAAGCCCGCCCACCTCTACCGGTTCGGCCAGCCGGCCGCTGCGGAGCTTGCCTCCGTTCCGACCGGAACGGTCGGCGTGCTCCGGTCCACCAGCGTCTTTCCGCGTGAGGCCGCCGGCGACCGAATTCTGACCGTCACCGGCGGACAGGTCGCCTATCTTGCCGAGAGCCGCTGGGCGGCGCCCGCCACCACCTTGTGGGACCAGGCGGTGCTGGCCGCCTTTGACGCCGATCCCGGCCCGGTGCGGCTGGTTTCGCGCGGCGAACCCACGTCCGCCGCCTATGTCCTTCGGCTCGATGTCCGGAACTTCGAGGCTCACTACGATCGCGGCCCGGAGACGGCGCCGGAGGTCCTGGTGCGGGTTCGCGTCGCCATGGTCCAAAGCGGACAGGCCAATGCGGTGAATGAGCAGATCATCGAAGCCCGCGTGCGGGCGGGCGACAATCGGGTCTCGGCCATCGTCGGCGCCTATGACGCCGCGGTCTCGGAGGTCTTGGGCAAGGTCGTGTCCTGGACGAATGGGGCGGCCCGACCGACCTAGGCCTCCAGGCCCGCGAGCCGTTTGGCCGCGGTGACCGTATTCTGCAGCAGGACGGCCACGGTCATCAGACCGACGCCGCCTGGCACCGGGGTGATCCAGCCGGCGACGTCGCTCGCCTCCTTGAAGTGGACGTCGCCAACCACCTTGGTCTTGCCCTGCGCCGCCTTTTCTGGATCGTCGAAGGGCACGCGATTGATGCCCACGTCGATCACCGCCGCGCCCGGCTTGATCCAGTCGCCGCGGATCATCCGCGGCCGACCCACCGCCGCCACCAGGATATCCGCCTCTCGGCAGACAGCTGGCAGGTCGGTGGTGCGGGAATGGGCGACTGTCACCGTGCAGTCGGCGGCCAGCAGCAGTTGCGCCATCGGCTTGCCGACCAGGACCGACCGGCCCACCACCACCGCCCGCTTGCCCGACAGGTCGCCAAGCGTCTCGCGCAACAGGATCATGCAGCCCATCGGCGTGCAGGGAACCAGCGCCGGCAGGCCTGCCACCAGGCGCCCGGCGTTGACCACGTGAAGTCCGTCGACGTCCTTGTCGGGGTCGATGGCGGCGATGACCGCCTTTTCATCAAGGTGTTTGGGAAGGGGAAGCTGGACGAGGATCCCGTGGATCCTCGGATCGGCGTTCAGGTCCGCGATGAGCTTCAGCAACGCGTCCTGCCCGGTGTCGTCGGCCAGCCTGTGGGTGACCGAGTGCATCCCTGCCCCGAGGGAATGCTCGCCCTTCGATCGGACGTAGATCTGGCTGGCGGGGTCCTCTCCCACCAAAACCACCGCAAGCCCCGGCTGCAGGCCGTGCTTGGTCTTGAGCCGCGCCACCTCGGCGGCCACCTCTGCGCGCAGCCGCTCGGCATGGAGCTTGCCGTCGATGATCTGGGCTTGAGTCTGGGGCATTGCGCCGGACTAGCCCGTCAGGCGGCCGGGTGCAAACGCCTGATCCAGACCGCCACGGCCCAGGCGTGGGACTCGCGCGACAGCTCAGCCAAAGCCTGCTGCGGCGTCATCCACAGGAGCGTGTCGGATTCGATCTTCAGGCTCTCGTCCTCGCCCAGGACCCTTCCCAGGAAAAATGCGCCCCGTGTGTTCCTGAGAGCGCCCTCCCCGCTGATGAAGTAGTGGTCCGCCCGGGTGAAGGGCTCGGACTCCACCGCCACTTTCAACCCCGCCTCCTCCCCGCACTCGCGCACAGCCGCCTCGGCCTCCGTCTCGCCCGCGTCGACGCCGCCGCCCGGGAGGTCGAGGTCGCCGGCCCGGCCCCCTTCTTCCACTCGAACCACGGCGATCCGGCCATCCCGCTCGACGATCGCGAAGGCCGCCGGCCTGTCCGGATAGGTGGCGCCGGGTCGGGGCTCGCCGAACTGGGGAATATTCATCAGTCGACGCCGCGCAGGCTCGCATAGGGATCGACCTTGCCCGACAGCACATCCCGCACCGCGATCGGCCGCCAGCCCACCCGGTGGTCCAGGCTGGCCCGCCAGGCCTCGACGATCATGTCGCGCAGCTCCGAGGCCCCGGCGCTCATCTGGCGGGTGGCGAACGCCGCGCCGCGCGGATCGCCCTTGGCCAGGCCGCCCGCCTTCTCCAGTTCGTAGAGCGGGACCACCAGTCGGTTCGAAGCCATCAGGTAGTCGGCGGTCCGCTGCTCGATGGAGCAGCCGCAGAGCCGCAGCGGCGCGACACCCGCCTCCACGGCCTTGGGGCGCACCGAGTCCCGGACGACATCGCCCTCGAAGACGCCGTGAAAGCTCCGCGCCATCGAATAGCCGGCGGGATTGGGATACTCCCCCCAACCGTTGAAGTGGGTGGTGACGTGGAGCGGCTGGGAGCCGTCGCCCACCATGTGCGAAAGTTCGCCGATGTCCCTGAGGATCAGGGCTTCGCGCCGGCGGCGGTCGGCCTGGAACCAGGCCTGGTTCGTCCGCCAGGCGCGGTTGTTCTCCGCCGCCTCCAGCACCCGCCAATAGGCGAAGTCGATGAGCAGCTGCTGCCAGCGGTCGATGATCGTGTAGGGCAGGTAGCCGGCCGACCAGGAGTTCAGCTTGTGGGCCTGCAGGCTGGCCTCGTAGTCGGCGCGGGTGGTGGCCAGCGGCAGCATCGGCGGCCCCAGGAGCACGGTTCCGTCCTCATGCAGGTCGATGAAGTGGCCGGGGTCGCGGTCCTGGTCGTGAACCCGGCCCGCGGCCTTGGAGCGGTCCGGCTCGCGGGAAAGCTCCCCCACATCGGCGATGGCCTGGCGGGTGCGCAAGAAGGCCGGGACCTCGGCGGGCAGGGCGCGGGCCGCCGCCACCCCCAGAATCCGGTGTCCGGTGTTGCCCCAGGCCAGCGCCTGCCCCGGAGCCAGGATCACGACAAGGGCCAGGGCGATCAGGCGTCTCATGTCATCGGTTTGCTGGCTCCGCGTGACAAACGCAAGCGCGCCTAGCGGATGGAAAGCGCCGCTTCGACCCGCGCGACCCAGGCCTGGACGGCCCGGTAGTCGGTCAGGGAGAATCCGCCCTCGTGCGCCACACGGGTGTAGGCGACCAAGGCCACGTCGGCCAGGCTGACATCCTCGCCGACCAGAAATCGGGAGGTCTTGAGGGTCAGTTCCAGGCGCGCCAAAGCTGCGGCGCCGCGCTCGACGATCCGGGAGTCCAGTTCGTCCACCGGCCTACCCTGGTAGCGCACCTGGAACCGCGCCACGGCGATATAGGGCTCGTGGCTGTACTGCTCCCAGAACATCCATTCGAGCATTCTGGCCCGCGAATAGGGATCGGCGGGGATCAGCGACGAACCCTCGGCGAGGTGGAGAATGATGGCGTTGGACTGCGCCAGAGGGCGACCGTCGTCCAGGATGATCGCCGGAACCTGGCCGGCGGGATTCATCGCCAGATAGTCCGGCGTGCGGCTTTCCCCCTTGAGGATGTCGACCTCGATCCAGTCATAGGAAAGGCCAAGGGAGTCGGCGACCCACTTCACCTTCAGGCAGTTGCCCGACTTCGAGTCCCCAAAAATTCTCATGCTGTGCTCTTTCAAGGCCAAGCTTGCTGGTGCGGCCGATCCCCTGGGAAATCAAGCGATCACGCCTCTCGCAGGCGTGAGGAAAACTCACAGCTCAGCGTTGGAGGGCCGCCCGGGGTTGCGCCCGCTGAGTGCAGCCGGTACTTTCCCGGCGCTCCAGTTCAACGACGAAGGAGACGCCGTCCATGCGACGCCGCCTCGCCGCCCTGGCATTTATTCCCGTTATGGCCGCCGCGTTCAACGCGTCCGCAGCGACGTCGGATCCCGTTGGCGACCTCCTCGCCTCAGTTTTGTCGGGCAGCCTTCCCGGCGCCCCAGCCTTCAACTTGAAGGCGACGCTCTATCATGCCGGCGCCAAGGGTGTGGGCAGCCTCGACAGCCTCGGCTGCAAGGTCGTTCCCATGCGGACGGTGGCCGTGGACAAGACCGTGATCCCGCGCCGCACCGTGCTGTTCATCAAGGAAACCGTGGGCCTGACAATGCCCGATGGCGGCGCCCACGATGGCTATTGGTACGCCTCCGATGTCGGCGGCGCGATCAAGGGCGAGCGGATCGACCTCTACACCGGCCGTGGCGCGGCTTCGATGAAGCCGATCCGCCAGCTCAACCTGGCCAAGCTGTCGGCCGTGAAGGTCGGCACGTTCAAGGGCTGCCCGCCGGCCTAGGCGGGCTAGCTTTCGACGAAGGCCTTCTCGATCACGAAATCGCCCGGGTTGGCGATCGAACCTTCCTCGAAGCCGCGATCCAGCAGCAGCTGCTTGACGTCGGCCAGCACGCCCGGGCCGCCGCAGACCATCAGGCGGTCGACCGTCGGGTCGAGATCCGGAACCCCCAGGTCGCGGAAGATCTGCCCAGAGGCGATCAGGTCGGTGATCCGGCCCTTGGTCTTGAAGGGCTCGCGGGTCACCGTCGGGTAGTAGGTGAGCTTGCCGCCGATCAGCTCGCCGAGGATCTCGTCGGCGTCCAATTCGGCTTCGAAAAGCTCGCGGTAGTTGAGATCGGCGATCTCTCGGACGGTGTGGGTGACGATCACCTGGTCAAAGCGCTCGTAGACGTCGGGATCGCGGGCCAGGGAGAGCCAGGGCGCCAGGCCGGTGCCTGTCCCGAGCATGTACAGGCGCTTGCCGGGCTTCAACCCATCCAGCACCAGCGTTCCCGTGGGCTTTCGACCGATCAGCACTTGGTCGCCCACCTGGATGTTCTGCAGCCGCGAGGTGAGCGGGCCGTCCGGCACCTTGATCGAGTAGAACTCCAGCTCCTCGTGCCAGGCCGGCGAGGCGATGGAATAGGCGCGGACCAGCGGCTTGCCGTCCTCCTTCGATAGTCCGACCATCACGAACTGGCCCGAGGAGAATCTCAGACCCGGATCGCGGGTAGTGCGGAACGAGAACAGGCTGTCGGTCCAGTGCTGGACCCAGGTGACGGTCTCGACGAAGAAGGCCCCGCTGGCCTTGAGGGCCGGCTGGGCCAGGATAACTTCGGTCATGGTCCTACTTACTCAGATATCGCCGCCAACGTTGTTCGGCGCGCCCGGGGCGCGGGCGACATGGATGCCGCACTCGGTCTTGTCCATACCCTTCCAGCGGCCGGCGCGGACGTCCTCGCCTTCCTGGGCCGGGGCCGTGCAGGGCCAGCAGCCGATGGACGGGAAGCCCTGGGCCACCAGTGGGTGGGCCGGCAGGTCATGCTCGCGCGCATAGGCCTCCAGCTCCGCCTTGCCCCAGTTGGCGAGGGGGTTGAACTTCACCTTGCCGGCCGCGGGCTCGACCACCGGCAGGTTCAGCCGGTCGCCGCCGTGGAAGCGCTTGCGCCCGGTGATCCAGGCGTCGAACTCCTCCAGCGCCCGGTCGAGCGGCAGCACCTTGCGAATGTGGCAGCAGGCGTCGGTGTCCCGTTGCCAGAGGTTCGCCTGCGGATCGCTGACCGCCAGGTCCTGGTAGGAGGGCCGCAGGTCGCGAACATTGGTCAGTCCAAGCCGCTCGGCGAGTTGCTTGCGATAGTCGAGGGTCTGGCCGAACTGCATGCCGGTGTCGAGGAACAGCACCGCGATGGCGGGGTCCACCTGGGCGGCGATGTGCAGCAGCACCGCTGATTCCGCGCCAAACGAGGAAACCAGGGCCAGCTTGTCGCCGAAGGTCTCCACCGCCGATTCCAGCACGGTTCGCGGATCGGCCCGGCGCAGTTCAGCGTCGAGACGGGCCGCCAGAGCGCGGTCCCGATCAGGGGCGTCGAAAGCCAGGCTCATCCTTGCCGCTCCGCGAAGGCCGGCGTCCGCCCGTCTGCGGACCGCTGGTAGACATGACGGAACCGATGGGCCGCCGCGTCCCATTGCTCAGAGGTGGAGCCGTCCGCCGGCTCGAAGGCGTCGAAGCCGCAGCGGACCATGAACACCGCCTGTTCGCGCAGGACATCGCCCACCGCCCGGATCTCGCCAGTGAAACCAAACCGCTCCCGCAACAGGCGCGCGTTGGTGTAGGCCCGACCGTCTCCGAACTTGGGCAGCTCCAGGGCCACCACGGCGATGCGCGGCAGATCGTAGGCCAGGGCCTCGGCCTCCTCGGCGCTGGTCAGGCGCACGCCCACCTTCCGGCCCTCGGCCAGCAGGGCTTCGCCCTCGGTCTGGAAGCGGCCCAAGGAGACGATCACCTCGCCAGGCGTCATGCCGGCGCCGTCGGCTATGTTGGTGAAAACGTCCTCGACGAGCGTGGCTCGCCCGTCACGCCACTTAATGTACGTCGGCATAGACGGCCTCCTTGAAGGGGGCGACCCCCGTGCGGCGGAAGGTGTCGAGGAACCGCTCGCCCTCCGCACGCTCGCGCAGATAGACCTCCACCAGGGTGTCCACCGCGTCCGCGACCTTGTCGTAAGGCAGCGCGGGACCGAGCGCCGAGCCGACGGCGGCGTCTTCCGCCCCCGAGCCGCCCAGGGTGAGCTGGTAGAACTCCTCGCCCTTCTTATCGACGCCGAGGATGCCGATGTGGCCCACGTGGTGGTGGCCGCAGGCGTTGATGCAGCCGCTGATCTTGACCTTCAACTCGCCGATCTTCTCCGCCCGATCCTGGTCGGTGAACTTCAGCGCGATGTTCTGGGCCACCGAGATCGCCCGGGCGTTGGCCAGAGCGCAGTAGTCCAGTCCCGGGCAGGCGATGATGTCGCTGACCAGGTTCATGTTGGGTGTGGCCAGGCCCACAGCCGCCAGGGCCTCCCAGACCGCCGGGACGTCGTCCAGCTTCACGTGCGGCAGGACCAGGTTCTGCTCGTGGGTCACCCGGATGTCATTCTGGCCGAAGCGCTCGGCGAGGTCCGCCACGACCTCCATCTGGTCGGACGTGGCGTCGCCGGGGGTCTCGCCGATCGCCTTCAGGCTGATCTCGACGATGGAATAACCGCTGACTTTGTGGGGCTTCAGGTTGTTGCGGGCGAACCGGGCGAGGGCGGGATTGGCCGCCTTGGCGGCGTCGAACACCTCCGACCGGGACGGCAGCGTCTCGAAGGCCGTCGGGGCGAAGGCCGCCCGGATGCGGGCCAGTTCGGTGTCGGGCAGGTCGGGGCCGGGGCCGATCTTCTCCCACTCGGCCTCCACCTGGCGGGCGAATTCCTCGCGGCCGAGGGCGGCGACGAGGATCTTGATCCGCGCCTTGTGGATGTTGTCGCGCCGGCCGTGGCGGTTGTAGGTGCGAAGGATCGCTTCCAGGTACGAGAACAGCCGCTGGACGGGCAGGAACTCGCGGATGGTGGGCGCGATATGCGGCAGCCGCCCGAGGCCGCCGCCGGTCATCACCTCGAAGCCCAGGGCGCCGTCCCTGGCGCGTTTCAGATGCAGGCCGATGTCATGGGTCTTCGCAGCCGTTCGGTCCTTGGGCGCGGCGGTGACCGCGATCTTGAACTTGCGCGGCAGGTAGGAGAACTCGGGATGCACGCTCGACCACTGGCGGATCGCTTCGGCCCAGACGCGCGGATCGTCGATCTCCTCGGCCGTCGCGCCGGCGTAGGGGTCGGCGCTGACATTGCGGATGCAATTTCCGGAGGTCTGCAGGGCGTGCATGTCGACGCTGGCCAGGTGGTCCAGGATGTCGGGCGCGTCGGCCAGCTTGATCCAGTGGAACTGCAGGTTGGTGCGGGTCGTGAAGTGGCCGTAGCCCTTGTCGTAGGAGCGCCCGATCCAGGCCAGCTTGCGAAGCTGGGTGGGGTTGAGCGAGCCGTAGGGGATGGCGATCCGCAGCATGTAAGCGTGCAGCTGCAGATAGAGGCCGTTGCGCAGGCGCAGAGGCTTGAACTGATCTTCGGTCAGCTCGCCGGACAATCGCCGGCCCACCTGTTCGCGGAACTCCGCGCTGCGGTCCGCCAGGAATTCCTTATCGAGGACATCGTAACGGTACATCGTCTTACTTCCGCTTGATCAGGTCGACGCGGCCCTTGGACCGGGCCGCCCCGTGGGCGTGCTGCAGCGCCTCGATCCCCGCCCCGCCCTCGGCCTGTTTGCCGTGGTTGAGGTTGGTGGGGCCAAGGGCGCGGATGCGCTCGCGATAAGAGACCGGCGCCCAGAGGCCCTCAGATTCGATCAGGTCGATCAGATAGGGCTCCACCACCACTGTCGGCTGGTTCTTGCCGTGCGCCTCAGCCGCTTCGGCGGCCTCTGCGTCGTCTCCCGAGAACAGCTGGGCGTCGGCGAAGCGCTCGACCCACTCAGCGTCCTTCCAGAACACGACTTCGCCGTCGATGAGCCGGTTTGCGGTGAGGACCTTCACGCCAGGGCCTCCGCGACAAAGGCCTCGATCGCCGGCTTCTCGCCAGCCTGCGCCAGGGCCATGGCCTCGCCGACCATCAGCAACGCCGGCCCGGTGAGGCCCGCCGCCGCCTGGCCCAGGCCGCCCAGGGTCGTCACGATCCGACGTTCGTCGGCGCGCGAAGCGTTCTCCACGATCAGCGTGGGGGTGGCGGGGTCTCGCCCCGCGCCCACCAGTCGGTCGGCGATCGCCCCGGCCGTGGAAAGGCCCATGTAGATCACCACCGTATGGTTCGCCGAAGCCAACGAGGCCCAATCCAGGTCCGGCGCCTCGCCGTTCGCCGCATGGCCGGTGACGAAGGTTACGGCCTGGGCCGAGCCGCGATGGGTCAGCGGGGCGCCGGCGCTCGCGCCAGCCGCCAGGGCCGCCGTCACGCCGGGCACCACATGGCAATCCACGCCCGCCTCACGGCAGGCTTCCAGCTCTTCGCCGCCGCGGCCGAAGATGAAGGGATCGCCGCCCTTGAGGCGCACGACCGTCAGGCCTTCGCGCGCGAAGGCGGTCAGCATTCTGTTGATTTCGTCCTGAGCGTAGGAATGCCGCGACTTGCGCTTGGCTACGCTGATCCGCCGCGCCGTGCGCGGGGCGAGCTCCAGGATCTCCCCGGAGACGAGGCCGTCGTGGACGATGACGTCGGCGCTCTGCAGGGCCTTCAAGGCCTTCAGGGTCAGAAGCTCGGGATCGCCAGGCCCGGCGCCCACCAGCCACACGCTTCCCGCCCGGCGGGGCTTGTCCCGGGCGCCCAGCACCACCAGCCGATCGGCTGTCCTGGAGCTGTCCTCGCGATGCGACATCTGTTTAGCTTCTCTATAAACAACTAGGCTTGTGAATCTCGACGGGACGGACTAGCGATCCCTCCCGCCTCAACCACCGCCAATGGTTCACATAGAGCGGCGGACGCTTGCAATTAGGTGTCGCGGCGTCCACTTCGCAACCAAGGACTTCTGCCTGGCCTCCCAGGAATTCTGATGGAACGAAATCTCCAACGCCGCCGTCTTCCGCCCCTGAACGCCCTGCGAGCGTTCGAGGCCGCCGCGCGGCACCTGAACTTCAGCCGGGCCGCCGACGAACTCGCGGTCACCCCGGGCGCCGTGTCCCAACAAATCCAGAACCTCGAAGACTATGTGGGCGCGCCGCTTTTCAAGCGCACGCCCAAGGGTCTGCTGCTCACCGATGCGGCCCAGACCGCCCTGCCCGCCCTGCGCGAGGCCTTCGACCGGTTGGCGGAGGCCGCCAGCCTGCTCACCGCGGCCGTCGATGGCCGCCGCCTGACCATTACCGCCCCGCCCTCCTTCGCCGCCAAATGGCTGGTGCCCCGCCTTGGCGCCTTCGAGCGCGCGCACCCCCAGGTCGACGTCTGGCTCAGCGCGGGCATGGAGTTGGTCGACCTCACGGCCGGCGAAGTGGACGTCGCCATCCGTTACGGCTCGGGCCGCTATCCGGGCGTCGAGGTCAGCCGCCTGATGGCCGAGACCGTGTTGCCGGTGGTCAGCCCCGAATTGCTGGCTCAGCAGCCTCTCGACGAACCGGAAGACCTGGCCAACCACATCCTCCTGCACGACGGGTCGCCGGACCTGGACGATTCCTGCCCTGACTGGCCGATGTGGCTGGCGGCCCGCGGCCTTCGGGGCATCGACGGCCAGCGTGGTCCGCGCTTCAACCAGTCCGCCCTGGTGATCGAGGCCGCCGCCAACGGTCGTGGCGTGGCGCTTGCCAAGCGCACCCTGGCCCAGGCCGACCTTGAGGTTGGCCGCCTCGTGGCGCCCCTTCAGATCGCCACTGCGGTGGACTTCGCCTACTATCTCGTACATCCCAAGGCCAAGGGACGCCTGCCCCAGGTCAAGGCCTTCATCGGCTGGATCGAAGCGGAGGCCCGGGCGCATGAAGCCGCGCTCCTGGCCATCGACAACGGCGCCGGCATCTGAAAAAGCGAAAGAGTATGACGACGCTTACCCCCGACGCCTGCGCCACCATGACCGACGTCCGCGCCGGCGTGGACGCCATCGATCGCGCCCTGGTCGCCCTCCTCGCCCAGCGCCAGAGCTATATGGACGCCGCGGCCCGCATAAAGCCCGACCGGACCGCGGTCCGCGATCCGGTCCGTGTCGAGGAGGTGGTGGCCAAGGTGAAGGCGGAGGCCCTTCGAGTCGGCCTCTCACCGGAGATCGCCGAGCCCGTCTGGCGCACCCTTATCGAGCGCTGCATCGCCTACGAATTCGAGGCCTGGGACCGCACCCGCGCCTAGGCGGCTGTAAGGTAGGCTTCGATCTCAGCCACCGTCGCCGCGAGCGCCGTCCGCACGTCAGGGGCCATTTCGCGCCCGTCTACTTCCGCCCGTTCACATATCTCGCCCAGGGCATGGGCTCCCACGCCTCGTCCCGCGCCTTTCATGGTGTGGAGGAGGTCCGCCCAGCCGGGGCCGTCGAGGCGCTCCAGCCAGTCCTTGGCCTCGATCAGGAACAGCTCCAGGACCTCGGTCACCACGCGCCGGTCGCCGGCGGCGAAGCCCTCCAGGTAATCGAAATCGACCGCGCCCATCGCCTACCCCCAGTCACCCAGGAGGGTTTTGCTGTTCGGTGACTTCGGCAAGCGTCGTTTCTAGCGGGACGGCGGACACCCCAGGTCCTCCTGGCCCATCGCCTTGGCCCACCGGCATAGCCGTCCGATCTGCAGGGCCATGGCGTCCCCCCACGCCTCGATCGCATTGTCGTAGGCCAGGGCCGCCTGCTCGGATTCCACGATCGCCGGGGTTGGCCTTGGTTTTTCAGGCGCCCTCAGGTCCACGGCAGGCGGAAAGGCGGGTGGAATCGGCGCCCGACTGACGCAGCCGCTGGCAATTGAAGCGGCGGCGAGCATCGCTAGGACGAGCATCCGGCGCGGTCTTGAAGGCATCTTGGCGCTCCTGCGCTTCGGACTGGTTGTGAGCGTCGTCCTGCGCTCGCTGATCGGCGGCCTTGCCGTGTTGCACGGCGTTCCGATGGCCCAGGTCGAGGGCGGCCGACGCCATTCGGTCCCGCTCGGCCCGAGCGCCGTGGCAGCGTCCGAGCGGGTAGGCGCAGAGGCACAGCGCCACGATCACGATCGTCACCTTGGGACCGACGGACAGTGCGGGCATCATCGCCGCGCCCCGCGACGTTGCAGCCAGATCATCACCGCCGTCACCGCCGCCGCGGCTGCGGCGATGGTCGCCAGGATCATCACCGCCTGACCAACCACCGAGGACTGCCCCGCGAAGGGCTGCACGGCGTCGGTCACCTGCACCCGTGACAGGTCACGCATCGGGAGCGTGCGCCCGCACCCATCCACATAGGTCGGCGGCAGGGTGATCGCGGCGGCGAACCCACCGGTCGAGATCCGGTCGCCGTCAGCCGCGACATGGTCCGCGTCCGAGCTCAACACTGTCTCGCGCCAGGCCCCGTCACGAAGCAACGGCAGACCGTTGATGAGGTCCTGGAGATGCTGCAGCCCATCGGCGGCGTGGTTCCCGCTGGGCGCCTCCCCGGCGCCGACGACACCGAGCGCCCGGAACGCCCGCGTCACGAGATCAAGGCAGGTGGTCATCTGCGCTCCTTTGGGATTTGCGGTGAGGTGGGCCGGCAGGCGACGCGCCGCCGACTCCCGTGATAAGAGCCCGTCGATGAGCAAGCATTGGCAGCCGGGGACCGGGTGTCCCCTATGCGGCGACGTGGCGTTCGCTGTGCGCAGCCGGATCGCCTTCGACCGCATCTGGGAATGGTACGGCGAGGAATGGGGTGTGACCTTCAGCCCCCAGCTGCGCGCCTCCCTCACTCCCGCTGAGGTCACAGAGCTGCGTCGGTGCGAGGGCTGTGGCCTCGATTACTTCAGCCCGGCCATCGCCGGCGGGGGCGCCTTCCATGACGAGCTGATCGCCGCCAACGCCTCGGCCTATGTCGAGGACAAGTGGGATTTCGAACAGGTGCTGTCTCGGGTTTCCCCAGGCGAGCGGCTTCTCGACATCGGCGCCGGCAACGGCGCCTTCCTCGCCAAGGCGGCCCGGCGCGGAATCGTGGGGGAAGGCCTGGAGCTCAACCACGTCGGCGCCGGCATGGCCCGCCAGCGGGGCGCGACCATCCACATGGAAACCATCGAGGCCTTCGCGCCCACGCGGCCAGCGTCCTTCGACGTCGTCTGTTCCTTCCAGGTGTTGGAACATCTGAAAGAGCCTCGCCCCTTCCTGGCCGCCGCGTGGGCCGCCCTGAAGCCCGGCGGCCGGCTCTACCTCACCGTGCCCAACCGAGACCGCCCCGCCGAGGACCTCACCTCCTTCGAGCACCCGCCGCACCACCTCACCCGCTGGTCGGCAGGCCAGCTTCCGGCCCTCGCCGAAATGCTGGAGGCGGCCTCGTCCAGGGTGGAGATCGAGCCCCCTTCCCTGCACCAGATCCTGCTCGCCATGCGCCGCCGCCGGCCGGGCTCTGTCCCGGTCAAAATCCTCAGCCGGATCCTCACGGCCCGGCCTCTCGCCTGGCTGTGGACGGGCGCCCTGACCCGCCGGATGGGCCTCTGCGGCCACAGCCTGCTGGTCGAGATCGTCAAGCCCGCATAGGCATGTTATCGGCGAAACATGCCCGATCTGACGGCCGCCGACACCCACTTCGCTTTCGGTGAGAACTGGCGATCCTTCGCCAGGACCGTCGATGCGGAGGCCATCGCGAAGTCCGACGAAGGCATCGCCCGGCTGTTCCCGGACGGACAACTGAATGGCAAGCGCGTCCTCGATGTCGGCTGCGGTTCCGGCTTGCCGGCTCTGTCGATGCTCGGGGCCGGCGCAGGGCATGTGACCTGCGTGGACATCGACCCCAATTCGGTGGCCGCGGCCCAGGCCACGCTCGGCCGCTACGCCCCGGCGGGTCTTTGGACCGCCGCGACGGCGAGCGTGTTCGATCTCACTGGCGCTTTCGATGTCGTCTATTCGTGGGGCGTCCTGCACCATACCGGCGACATGGCGCGAGCGATCCGCAAGGCCGCCAGCCTCGTCGCGCCCGGCGGGCTCCTCGCGATCGCCATCTACGAGAAGACCCACCTATGCTGGGCCTGGAAGGTCGAAAAGCGCCTCTACGCCCGCGCGCCCAGGTTCGTTCAGGGCGGCGCCCGGTGGCTCTACCATGCCGCGCGCCGCGCCTATGGCTTTCTGGTCGGCGAGAAGCAGCAGCCTCCCCAGGACCGCGGCATGGAGGTCGAGCACGACCTGCACGACTGGATGGGCGGCTGGCCCTATGAAAGCGCCAGTCGGACCGAGGTCGAGACCCTGGTGGGGTGGCGATTGCTCTCCCACCGATCCCCGGGCGGCGGCAGCCTCGGCCTGTTCGGCTCCGGCTGCGCAGAATATGTCTTCCAGGCGCCTTAGCCTCCGGCGACCAAGAGAGGCGCGCGGCCCAGATCTCCGATCCGGGCCTGCGCACCGTCGGGATCAGCAGATCCCAGGAGCGGCGCGACACCCGGTTGGCCTCGAACACCGCGGCGATATCCAGCCCCTCGGTGGACTTCACCGCGTCCGGGTTGTTCCGCAGCCCCGCTAAGATGAACAGGCTGCCATTGGTCCCGCGGATCTCGGAGTCCGTGGATTGGAAGGCGTGGGAGAGCCCCGCCGCCGCGATCTTGTCGTCCAGCAGCCGCTTGACGCTGTCGCGGATCGAACGCTGCACCTCGCGGTAGCACCCGATCCGTAGCGGCGTATCAGCCGCCTTCAGCACCAGCGCCTGACAGAAGCTGTGGCTCTTGGCCGACCCCCGCCCTCCGAACGCCGCCCGGTAGCGCACCGGCAGCCCGTCGTCGGCGGTCTCGTCCCAGAGGAAGCGGAACGCCGTGGGCACGTCCACCAAAGGGTCCATGCGATCCTCCGTGGTCAGGTCCGGGGCTCTGGGTCCACGAACCTCACTGTCACATTCACCGGCTCTGGCGGCGGCGCGGCCTGCTCCCGCCACTCCTCAGGGGCGGCCATCTTCAGGGCGAAGAGCCGCGCGGTGATCCGCGGGCCGGTGGACTCCAGGTCCAGCAGGTCCCGCTCCAGCTTCGCCGTCCGCCGGGCCTGCCCGACCCGCACCGCCTCGGCGAACACCGGATAGGCCGCCCGCCAGGCGTCCACGGTGGAGCGCGAGACCCCGATCTCGCCGGCGTAGGCGCTGAGGCTGAAGCCCCGCCCCATCACATCCGCCACCTCGGCCGGGCGTCGCGCATGGTACTTCGTCGGCCGTCCGCCGGGCATGGTGGGTCTCCGGGAATGTTCGGGTTTTTTCGCCCCCAGGGAGCGGTGCTCGAAGCGTGAAGCCTCAGAACGGATAAGGCGCCTCTTCCAAGAAGTACTGGGAGGCCGGGATGCCCAGGTAGGATCGGGGCCGGCCGCCCTCGGCTACGAGCCTTCCCGCCTTCCACTCCTCCGAGCTGTAGAGCCTTGTGGAGAGGCCTTGCAAAGCCAAGGCCAGCGCCTGCAAGCTCCCCTCTCCATATATGTCCATGCCTTTGCCGATCGGCTCGCCGATTTCGAACCGGCAAGCCCATGTCGTGCCTTCATCGACCCTGGGAGCGAATAGCCGGACGAGGACCTTCTCCCCAGTGTCCAGGAGTTCGAAGGTGGTCTCGGCGATTACCGTCATATGCTCTCCGATTGGCTCACGGCGAGAACATATATCGAACATTGCCGCTTACAATGCGGAATATCGGTCAGTCTGGCGGACCGTAGGGATCGGTTTCCAGCCTCGGATAACCCACTTCTCCCTGATGGCTCGTGCACCAAGCGAGACGCCTGCTGGCGCTGGACCAGCACCGCTCTTTTGCCTGCTTGTTTGGTTGACCTCTGCATACGCCGCTGTCTCGATCGTACTGCTTGTCGCATTGATCCGAGCGCCGCTTCCCGGGGCCCGCAGAACCCTGGCCTCCACGATCCCGGCGCAGAACGGCATCCAACATGTCCCACGGGTTGCCCGGGAGGGGCGGGGCCCTTCTTCCGTGGCAAGTGGGGCAATCGGCTGCTGATCTGCCGGCACGACCCATCGAGCTACGGTCTGGGAAACCCCCGCCTAGACTGCCGGGCGCCTGAGGGATCGCTACGCCGACCCGCTGTCTCCCCACCCAGACCGCGCCACGCGGATCCTGCAGATAGTTCACCGTCGGCGCTTCCCGCCCGTAGGGATCGCGCTCTGACCGGACCCCGCGAAGGTACCGCTCCATCACGCCTCCTCCGCTTCCAGTGCCGCCTGGATCTCCGCGACCCGCGCGTCGATCTCGGCCACATTCGCGGCGTACCCAGGCATATCGCGGCGCTTCCCCGCCTTGCGGCGCAGCGCCATGAGCTCGGCCTCCAGGGCCGCGCGTTCCGCTTCGTCCATGCTGTCGCTCCGTCGAGGAAAGTCGGAGGGGGCGCCGCGGTCAGGCGCGGGGAGGGACGCGCTCGCGCCGCCCCCTCCTGGCCTTTCCGGGCCGCCTCCCCCGAATGGCGACGGGAGAGGATGGGAAAGCCCGCCTGGCCCGCTCTCGTGGACATCAGGCGCGGTCGCGCTGGCTCGTGTGTGCGGCGGCGGGCTGTCTCGATGATCGGTGTCTCGGTGGCTCAGCGCCGGCTTTGGGCCATAGGCCGCCGCCGGGGTGATCGGCCCCTTCCGCGAGGGAAGTCCGCCGTCACCTGGGGTCCACAGCGCCCCGGCCTCAACGGGCCGGCGCGGGTACTGCCACGGTCTTCAATATAGCGCATCCGGCCCCGGGGTGCACGGAAAATTCTTGTTTTGTTCTCATTTTCCTGTGGATGTACGGCGCTCACGCCGCGCGCACCTCACGCAGGTCCAATTCCTTGATGTGGCCCCTGCCGAACATGGATAGGAGCACCCGAACCCGTCCCTCGCCGCCCATGCCCAGCACCTTCCCGGGCCAGCCGGAGAGCTTGCCTAGCTTCACCTCGATCGCCTCGCCCGCCCGGAACGGCCCCGCCGCCTCGGCGCGGCGCGTCAGATCGAACACGCCCAACGCCTCAGCCCGCCGCAACTCCTCCAGCCGCCCGGGATCCACCGGCCGCGCCCGGCCGCCGGAGCGCACCAGGTCGTCAACCCCGTCGCAGCCCTTCACCACGTGCAGATCGGCCTCACGTAGGCGCACGAACAGATACCGGGTGAACAGCGGCCGGCTCACCCGCTCCCGCCGCCGCGCATGCCGCGCCCAGTGGGTTTCCACCGGCAGCCAGACCGCCAGGTCTCCGAAGGCGTCGCGCCGCCGCAAGGCCTCGCTGAGCGCCAGTTCCGCCCACCGCTGGCCTTCGGCTGGGTGAACACCGCGAACCAGCGCGGCGCCTCGATCGGCGCCGTACCGTCCGCCTCGTCCAGGCCCGGCGGGATCAAGTGGCTCATCGCCCGCCCTCCAGCCGCGCCTGATGCCGCCGCGCGCCCCACAGGATGGTGGTGTGGTCCTTCAGGCCCAGGAACCTGGCGATCATCGGCAGGCTGTAGCGCCGGGCGCCGTCCGCGGCCCTCACCTGCCGCGCCCGCCACATGAAGTCCTGCCGCGCCACCGCCAGCCGCTTCAGCTTGCGTCCCGCCAGCAGGTGGTCGGAGGCCACGCCGTGGGCCCGGCCCACCGCCTCCAGCAGGCTCCGGAGGCCGGCGGCCTCGCCGCGCGCCTCCCCGCCGGCAAAGCCCAGGCCGGCGCTGGCGGCCATCACCTGGGCCACATGGCCGACGTGGCCGGCGAACTTGGGCATCGAAGACATCTCCGGACCTGTGGTTGTGTTCATTGATTGTTCTATTCGCATATTGCGAGGTTAAGGGCCAAGATGAATCCGCCGGGGCGGTCTGGACTATCCACAGAATTCCTCGCATAAGGAGAGGATGGCCGGTAAGACCAAGCGAATCGCCGCCAACCACCTGCGCGCCTGGCGGGAGCATCGGCGCATGACCCAGGCCGAGCTCGCCACCCGCATCGGCACCACCGACAATGTGATCTCCCTGCTGGAGAGCGGCGGCCGTCGGCTCTCCGACAAGTGGCTCTATAAACTGGCCCCTGCCCTGGAGACCCGCCCCGGCTTCCTGCTGGAGTTCGCGCCCGAGGACGCCGACCTCGCGATCCTCGAGGCGATCACCGACGTGGCGCCTGACCGCAAGGCCGAGGCCGTCCGCCTGCTCCGCGTCCTGAACCGGACCGGCACCGAGGACTGACGCCACTTACTTTCTTATTGTCGTTTTTGCGAGAAATAAGTCTTGCAATCCGACATGCTATTTTGCGAGACTTGCGGCCTCAACTGGAGCCGTGAATGCTTCGCGCCCTCATCGACACCCGCCACCCCTTCGACGCCGCCTGGCTCGCCTACGACGGCCCGCGCGACCCGCGCGCCGACGCCGAAGGCCTGATCCTTTCGCTCGCCGCCTACGACAACGGCCGCCGGCCCGAACTCATCCTGGAAGGCCCCGACGGCGAGGTGCGCCTCACCGGCTCTCGCCAAATCGATGTGGTCCTGGAAGCGGGCGTCCAGGCCCTCGCCCTGTTTCGCGCCGGAGGATCCCATGGGTGATGAGGGCCCCGCCGACCTGGTGGCCGGCTGGCTGCGCCGCGCTCGTCCCGCCGAGCGCGACCTGCGCCTGCGCCAGCTGTTGGCCCACGCCGCGGCCGGCCTCGTTCTGGCCTCGGGCCCGGAGGCGGCGGCCGAAACCGTCTACCGCCTCGCCGACGCCATCGTGGAAAAAGGCTAGGCGCTAGGTCACGCGCTTCCCCGCGACCACGACCCCGGCGGGGAACAGTCGCTGGGTCCCTGTGCGCACGGCCTTGAAGTTATCCACGAAATCGAACCTCCCGGTCCGCAGCTCCATGAGCGCCACGTCGGCCGGCGCGCCCACGTTGAGCGTCCCCCGGTCGCTGAAACAGGGGAACACGCGCGCGGCGTTCACCGTCCCACAGGCGATGACCTGGCTGAGCGGCATGCCCAGGTAGAGGAACTTGGACAGGACGTTGGGGAAATCCACGACGCTGGGGTTCACGCTCAAGAAATCCGTGGAGATGGTGTCGGGCCAGAAGCCCGTCTTCATCGCCCGCTCGGTGGTGGCCCACTCGTAGTGACCGTTGCTGCCATTGCCGAAGTCGAAGATGACCCCGCGCCGACGCGCCGCCATCACCTCCGGGAATATCCGGCCCTGTTCGTCATAGATGGGGTTCGGCGCCGGCGCGTAGAGGTGGGTGACGATGTCGCCGCGCTTCAGCAACGGCATGACCGCGCGCATGGGCGAGTGGCCCTGGCCGATATGGACCATGATCGGCAGGCCAAAAGGTCCGACCATTTCCTGCGCGCGCCTTAGGGTTTCGAGGTCGTTGCCGCCGGCGTTGTTCTCCGAGATCTGGACCTTAACGCCCACGACCATGTCGCGATGACGCGCGATCGCCCCTTGCGTGCCGGCGACGTCGATATTGTTGAGGTCGCGCGCATTGGCGCGGCTCAGCGCCCCGCCGCGGACCACGTGGATCAGCACCCGGGCGATCCCCGGTGCGCCCCGCGCGACGGCGACGGCCCGATCGATGTCGTCCATTCCCACCGAGCCGGCGTCGATCCAGCCGGTGATCCCCTCCCGTACGACGGCGGCCGGAAACTCCGGTTTGTTGGCCGCGTGGCTATGGATGTCGATCAGCCCCGGGGTCACGATCTTGCCGCGCGCGTCGATCGTTTCGGTCGCCGGGCCGGCGATGTTCGGTTCGACCGCGACGATGGAGGTGCCCATGATCGCCACGTCCCGGATGGCGTCGAGCCCGACAGAGGGGTCGATCACCCGGCCACCCCGGATGATCAGGTCGTAGGTCTGCGCTTGGGCGCGGGGAGCCGCCGGGACGCCGGCTACCATCAAAGCCCCAGCGCCGAATGCCAACCCGCGTCGACTTATCATAGGATCGCCCTCCCATCTTAGCTTTGGAAGCAATCTATACGCGGGAACGGCGCACGCCTACGGCCGGTGCGGCTCCGCGATGATCCACAGAAACTTGGGCTGAGCAGAAGTCGTCAGGCCTGTTTGTTCTTGTTTTGTTTCCCTCACTCACCCATGATCGCCGCCAAGGGCGTCAATCCTTCTGCAAAGGAGTTCCCCGGTGAACCGAGAAAGACGTCTAGGCGCCGAAAAGGCGGAACGGGAGTACCTTCGCAGCATGGGGATGGCCGTCAGCGAGCCGAACGCCCTCAAGAACCCGAGCGACCCTCGATTGAGACTCGATTGGGAGGAACTACGGGGCAGGCTCTCCGCTCTTAGCGGAGCAACCGAGGCGTCTGCCCGATCCGCGATGAAGCGGCGCGTTGACTACGCCACAAGGCGCATCGCGCAGGACCCGAATTTGAGCGCTGCCGCCGTCGTTGCAGCTCGCCGCGCTGGGAATGTTGCGGGGGGCGTCAGAGGGATGGTTCACGCCGACCTGGTGGCCGGATGGCTTCGCCGCGCCCGGCCCTCCGAACGGGACCTTCGCCTGCGCCAGCTGCTCGCCCACGCCGCGGCCGGTCTGGTGCTCGCCTCCGGCCCGGAAGCCGCCGCCGAGACGGTCTACCGCCTCGCCGACGCCATCGTGGAGAAGGGCTAGAGCCCGTCCCGTCCGGCTTGGATCAAGCCGGACGGGATGAGCGGGCTCGTCGCTCTTCTTCTGGAGCGCGTCCTGATCGCCTGCGGCTGGCTCTTCCTCGGCGGGACGCGCTCTAGGCGGCCTTCACCTGCTTGCCGGCGAGCACGACTCCGGCGGGGAACAGCCGCTGCGCGCCGGTGCGCACGCCCTTGTAGTTGTCCACGAAATCGAATTTCCCGGTTCGCAGTTCCATGAGCGCCACGTCGGCGGGGGCGCCCACGGCTTGCGTCACCTAGATGGGAGCTGCGCCTTAGAAAGGTAAGCTAGTGAATCGGCGAGGGGTCTGCTGTGGGTCATCAATGCAGTTGCGTCTCGGCGACTTCGGCCGAGCGTTCAGCGGCAGTGAGACGAGGCGCATTCGACCGCGAATTCAAAATCGTTTGCTAACTAGCCGCCGCCGCTGGCTATTTGCTGACGCATCGTGGGGCTGATTGATCCCAGAAGCGGACATGAGTGCCGCGTTGCGCCACAACAGACATAGGGCGTCCGTTATTACGAAGCGATCAGTGCGTCCCAAGCACAAGGAGTCTGACCGTAACCACTTTTAGTTCTCGCGCTTCGCTTTTTTTAGGGCGACGAGACAAACGCCAAAGCGAGGCGCAGAAGCTATGAGACCGATAGGCCGCGTCCGAACAGATAGGTGATGTTGATGCGCCGGTTCTCATAGCTCTCCTTGAAATGGATCGCATCGGTTTCATGGAAGAGGTTTGAATTGAACAGCACGGCGCGATTGCAGCGGTAGGGCACAACAAGTTTGCCGGCCTTGCGCTCGGCAAGGAACGCATAGATCCGCTCGGGATCGTTGTTGTATTCTTGAAAGCTCCACGATTTCGGCGCGGGCGCGTCATGGATGACCAGGCCGCCGGACGCGGGGTCGAGGTTGGCTTCGTCCGGCGTGATCCAGAAATTCAGATTAATGCGGGCGAAATCGGCGTGAACATTGATGCCGCGGCCCATCGTTGAATCGTATTTGAAGCCCCAAAGGTGCTCCAGGGGATGGCCGAAAAATATGCGCGGCATCCGCTCAAGGAGTTCCTCCGCAATGCGTGAGAGCAGCGGGCTGACAAAACCATCGTCAGCGAACGCGCCGAGATAGTGATTGTCGTACTCGGTTCTCCAGACGGTGGACGCCAGGCAGAATTGCCGCAGCGCGAGCAGCGCCGGCCCGGTCAGTAGATTGTCGATCACCACGATCTCGGGCGTGCCGGAGAGGTATTGCGCTTCTAGTGCGTTCCAATCGTTTTGGGGATTGAGACACTCCACGACGTCAACGCCGATTTCATGACGCAGGATATGACGTCGCGCTTCGTTGATCGTGTCTATTTCCGCGTCCGAAAGGTAGATCTTGCCGCCGCGCGGCTCCCTCGCTTGCAGCGCCTTCATTGTCTCGTGCGCGCCCTGCAATTCTTGGCGTCCTTGCGCCAGCAGATAGGCGCTTTGCTCCAGGTCGTGGCGAACCCGGAACGCGGCGATCGTCTTGGCCGCGGCAAGCGCGCGCGCGTTCTGCGCGGCCTTCGCGGCGCAGGCCTCTGCAGCGAGCGAGGCGACGTCGATCCCGAGCGATGGGTTGGCGATTCCGAGCCATAGGAGGCTCTTGCGCGCGCCGGGATGGTCGGCGTCCAACGCCAGTACGCGCTGGTAGCTTTCCAGGGCGTCGCCCTGGCGACCCAGTCTCACCAGCGCATTGCCGCGATTGAAATGCGCGGCCGTAAAATTTGCGTCCAGCGCAATGGCGCGGTCATAGCCGGCGACCGCGTCGTCATGGCGTTCTATATTTTGCAGTGCGCTGGCGCGGTTGTAGTGCATTTCGGCGACGCCGCCGGTCAACGCAATGACCCGATCGTAGTCCGCGACCGCGTCCGCGGGCGCTGCAACGTGAAGGGCCAGGGCGCGCTTGTAATAGGCGGCCGCAAATTGGGGGTTCAGCGCAATCGCGCGGCCATATGCGCCAACAGCATCGTCGCGCCGCTCCAGCGCTTCCAGCGCCAAGCCTCTCCGGTAGTGGGTTTCGGCAAGATCCGGCTTTAGCGCCAGGGCGCGATCATAGCTTTCGACAGCGTGTTTACTTTGCTTCATATCCTGGAGGACATTGCCCAGGCTCGTATGAATGCTGGCGTTTCGCGACCCGGCCGCAACGGCGTCGGTGATGAGGCGGCGCGCGTCGTCAAGCTGGCCGGCACGGTGGGCGAGAATGCCGAGAATGTGCAAGGCGTCAGGGTGACGCGGATTTTGCCTCAGCAATCCTTCGCACAGGACACGCGATTTTTCCGGCTGGCCCGCTTGCAAGAAAGCCATGGCTTGTTGAAGCTGGGCATTCTTCGCATTGGACGATGATGATTGGCTGTCAGCCAAGACGCGCTCGCAGAGATGAGACTGGATGGCGGTGCTATCAGGCCAACGCGCAAAAATCTCTCTTTGCACCCAGGATCAACCTGCGCCCGAGAAAAAGGGCGGACGCGATGTCCGTCCTTAACCTCTGCCGCCTCGGGGTGGGGCAGAGGCCGGCGGGCGATCACAACCCGTCAGCGAACAAAATCGCTCTTGTCGATCCAGGGCGAAACCGGCGTCCACCAGGTCCACTGACGCGTCGCAGCGTTCGCGTTCACGTCTCTCACCTGACCGGCCTTCTCGGCGGCCGTCATGGCGTCCTGCAGACTCTGCGCGCCCGGCGCGCCCATCGGCGGACCGATCAAGGCCGACGCCTCGGTTTCCCACATCACCATATATCGCGGAAACAGCACGCGTGACGGCTCTACCGGCGTGGCCGGAACGGGCCTGCGGTGGAACTGCGCCGCGATGAAGCCATCTTCGCATCCGACATGACGTTTTGGCTTGGGCTGGGTCAGGAGGTCTTCTGGGCCTTCCTTTCGGACCTCCAGGGGATTCTGGAGGCCGACGACAGGTTCAGCAACATTGGCTGGTTCCCGAAGAACGGCATCAATCGTGGTCTTGCGCCGGCTTCACGGCCGTTCGACCCCTAGGCGCCCAGCGCCCATTGCCACCATCAAGTCCCTGAAAGAATGGTGGGTGCAGTAGGATTCGAACCTACGACCCGCTGATTAAGAGTCAGCTGCTCTACCAACTGAGCTATGCACCCAAGGGCTTGAAAATCTTGGATTTTCCGGCCTGGCCCCGCATAGCTGACTGACGCCGGCCATTCGGGGAGCGCTCTCTTAGCTCCGCTGGCCCCGGATCGCAAGCATGGGGCGCGGGGCCGGTTCTCCGCCGCCGTCGATTGACATGACCCCGCCGGGGGATATGGACGCCTTGCGACGGAGCGCGGGGCGAGTCCCTCGCCAATCGGGGAGGCCGCATGATCGAGAAGGGCGAGCCCCCGGACGCCGGCGGAGTCGGCGAGATCCTGAGGCGCGTCCTGGCCAATGCCGGCATGCTGCTCGGCGGCCGCACCATCAACGCCATCCTCGGCCTCGCCTACATGGCCGTGGTCGCCCGCGCGCTCGGCGTGTCGGAGATGGGCGTCCTGGTCCTGATCCACGCCTTCGCCCTGTTCCTGGGCGAGGTGGTCAAGTTCCAGTCCTGGCAGACCGTCCTGCAGTACGGCGCCCGTCCCCTGGCCGCGGGCGACACGCCCCGCTTCCAGCAGGTCCTTCGCTTCACCCTCGCCCTGGACATCGCCTCGACCCTGCTGGGCATGGCCCTCGGGGTGATCGGGGCCTTCGCCTTTTCCGGCTCCCTGGGCTGGGGCGCGGACGCCGCGCCGGCCGCCGCGCTCTACATGCTCAGCCTGGTGTTCATGGTCTCGGCCACGCCGATCGGCCTGCTGCGCCTGTTCGACCGCTTCGACGTCATGGCCAACCAGGCGGCGCTGGTCTCCCTCGTCCGCCTGATCGGCAGCGGCGTGGCCTGGTGGCTGCATGGGGGCCTGGAGAGCTTCCTGGCCGCCTGGGCGCTCGGCAGCGTGGTCGCCTACGCCTATCTGCTGGCGGCCGCGTGGCGTGAACTCCATACGCGTCGGCTGCTGGAGGGTTTCGCCTGGAACGGGCCCTTCACCCAGGGGCTGCCCGGGATCTGGCGCTTCGCCTGGAACACCAACCTCGCGGCCACCCTGGAAGTGGCCCTCACCCACGTCGTCACCCTGGTGGTGGGGATGATGGTCGGTCCCGGCGCGGCGGCCTTCTGGCGGATCGGCCGGCAGATCGCCGACGCCATCGCCAAGCCGGCTAAACTCCTGGTGCCGGCGCTCTATCCCGAACTGGCCCGCCTGCGCGTCGAGGAGCGCCACGACGACATGTGGCGGCTGGTCAAGCGCGTGGGCGTCCTGGCCGGCGGCGTCGGCCTCCTCGTCCTGCTCGTCGCGGTCCTGGCCGGCGGTCCGCTCCTCACCCTGGTGATGGGCGAGGCCTTCGCTCCAGCCGCTAGCGTCATGACGTGGCAGGTCGCCGCAGCCGTGGTGGCCATCTTCGCCCTGCCCCTGGAGCCGATGCTGGTTTCCCTCGGAAAACCCGGCGCCGCGGTGCGGGTCCATCTTGCGGTCGGGGTGACCTTCCTGATTTCATTGCCCTTCCTCATCGAGGCTTTCGGCCTTACAGGAGCCGGCGCGGGCCTGGTGGGGGCCGCGACAGCCCTTGCCCTGGGCATGCTGTGGTTCATCCTGCGCATGAGTGGGAATCGCCGGGCGCGCGATAGGTCCGCCGGCGGCGGTGATGGTTTGAAAGGCGACGTTTGACCCCTCTACCCACAGCTCCGGATCGGCCGTTCCGTCACGGCGGCTTCGCCACCCTGACCGAGACGCTCGACTTCGCCGCGGCCGGGCCGACCGGCATCAACCTGCATGGGCTGCGCGGCGAGCTCGTCGAGGCCCTGTCCTACGCAGACCTGCGCGACCGCGCCCGGAAACTTGCCGTCCGCTTGCTGGCCGCCGGCCTGGAACCCCACGACCGGGTTGGCCTGGTGGCCGACTCCGACGCCGAATTCATCGTCGCCTTCTTCGCCTGCCAGTACGCGCGCCTGACCCCCGCCCCCCTGCCCCTCCCGGCGCCGCTGGGCGGCCGCGAGGCCTATGTGGAGCAGATCGGCCGGATGCTGGCCTCGGCCCGGGCAGCCGCCGCCTTCGGACCGGAAGCCCTTCAGCCCTGGCTGCGTGACGCCGGCCAGGCCGCCGGGGTGCGCCTTGTGGGTCGGACCGCCGACCTGCCCGACGCCCCGCTCCGCGACCTCCCAGCGCCCACGCCGGACGAGCCCTGCTACGTCCAGTTCTCCTCCGGCTCGACCCGCAATCCGACGGGCGTGCTCTGCACCCACGCCGCCCTGATGGCCAACGCCACGGCCAGCACCCGCGACGGTCTCCAGGTCACCCCGCACGACCGCTCGCACACCTGGCTGCCGCTCTATCACGACATGGGCCTGGTCGGGTTCCTGCTCAGCCCCCTCGCCTGCCAGATGACCATCGACATGATGCCAACCGGCGCCTTCGTCCGCCGGCCGCTGCTCTGGCTCGACCTGATGGACCGCTACCGGGCCACCATCGCCTACAGCCCCACCTTCGGCTACGAGCTCTGCGCCCGCCGGGCCGAGGCCGCCCGCGAGGACCTCGACCTCTCCTGCTGGCGCATCGCTGGCTGCGGCGGCGACATGGTTCGCGCCGCCCCGCTGCAGGCCTTCGCCGAGGCCTTCGGCCCGCGCGGCTTCGACGCCCGCGCCTTCGTCGCTTCCTACGGCATGGCCGAGGCCACCTTGGGCCTCTCCATGGCTCCGCTGGGCGTCGGCCTTCGCTTCGACGACGTCGACGTCGGCCGCATGGAACGCTCCGGAGAGGTGACGCCGGGCCAGGACGGCCGCAGCCGCGCCTTCGTCCGTTGCGGCGTCGTCTTCCCGGGCCACGAGCTCCAGGTCCGCGGCGACGACGGCCAGGTGCTTGCGGAACGCCGGATGGGCCGCATCTTCGCCAGGGGCCCCAGCCTGATGAAGGGCTACTTCGACGAGCCCGAGGCCACCGCCCGGGTGCTCTCCGCCGACGGCTGGCTCGACACTGGCGACCTCGGCTTCATGGTCGAGGGCGAGATCACCCCCACCGGCCGCGCCAAGGACCTCATCCTCCTCAATGGCCGCAATGTCTGGCCGCAGGATCTGGAATGGACGGCCGAGACCGAGATCGAGCGCCTGCGCTCCGGCGACGTCGCCGCCTTCTCCGTGGACCAGGAAGAGGCTGAGCAGCTCGTCGTCCTCGTCCAGGCCCGCCTCAGCGATCCCAAGGCCCGTCAGGACCTGGCCACCGACGTCGCAGCCCTCCTGCGCGCCCGGCACGGCGTGGAGCCCCGGGTGGAGCTGGTGCCGCCCCATGCCCTGCCGCAGACCTCCTCCGGCAAGCTCTCCCGCTCAAAGGCCCGCGCCCTCTACCTGTCCGGCGCCTTCAAGGCCGAGGAGCCCGTCTGAAGCCGCTGGCGGCGGTCACCGGCGCCACCGGCTTTCTGGGCCGCCAGCTCGTCCGCGCCCTGTCCCAGGATGGCTGGCGCCTGCGGGTCCTGGCCCGCCGCGAGGCGCGCTGGGACGACGCCGATCCGGAGGTGATCCAAGGCGATCTCCACGATCCGGCGGCCCTCGCGGCCCTGTGCGCGGACGCCCAGGTGGTGATCCACGGCGCGGCCATCGTGAAAGCCCGCATCGCGGGGGAATTCCAGCGGGTGAACGTCGATGGAGCCCGGCGCCTGGCGGAGGCGGCCCGCGGGCCTGTGATGCTGATCTCCAGCCTCGCCGCCCGCGAGCCCGGCCTGTCGCCCTACGCCGCCTCCAAGCGCGCAGCGGAGACGGCGATGGCCGAGGTTCTCGGCGCCCGCCTCACCGTGGTCCGCCCGCCCGCCATCTACGGCCCGGCCGACCGCGAGCTTCTGCCGCTTTTCCAGGCAGCGGCGGTCAGCCCGATTCTCCCGCTCCTGTCGCCCGGCGCCCGGCTGGCGGTGATCCACGTGGAGGACGCCGCGCGGCAGATCGCCGCCCTGGCCGCCCGTCCCACGGGCGGAATCTGGGCCCTCAGCGACGACCGCCCCGATGGCTATTCCTGGTCGGAAGTGATGACCGAGGCGGCGGCGGCGTGCGGCCGATCCCCCCGCCTCATGGCGATTCCCGCCGGTGTCGTAAGGGGTGTCGGGGGCCTGGGCGACTTGGCCGCCGCCCTCGGGGGAAACCCTATGCTGACCTCAGGCAAGACCCGCGAGCTCCTGCACCCCGATTGGACGCTCGGCGCCGGGGAACGAGCGCCGGGCCTGCCGCCCTGCGCCTACCCCCTGCCGAAGGGTTTCGCGCACACCGTGGCCTGGTATCGAAGTGCGTCCTGGATGAAACATTGACTGCCCTTTTGTGACCCCCACATGCGTCAAAGGTGGAAATCCGGGCCTAACGCGGTTACGTACCGGAATTAGTATTAGAGTCTTGGGGCTATGGGGGCCTGCGTACATGGTCGAACTCGCGACGGATCTAACCGTCCGTGAAGTCGCGAAGGCGGCGGAAACCGTGCTCGGGCGCGCGGTCGATGTCACGCCTGCCACTCACATCGCCCGGGACCTCGCCGTCGATTCGCTTGCGCTCATGAACATCGTGATGGAGCTTGAAGATCGATTCGACCTGTCGATCCCTCTCGATCGGCTGGCCACCGTGGAGACGGTTGGCGACCTCTCCGAACTGATCAACAAGCTGCGGGTAAAGGCTTAAGGATGGGTCTGCTCGACAAGCACGCGTCGTATCGCGACGCCTATGAAGGCATCCGCGCCGCCGGCGTCGATCCCTTCAACGTCCGCTTCGAGGCGGTGCTTTCCCCTACGGAAGGCCAGCTCGATGGCCGCAAGGTCATCCTCCTCGGCACCAACAACTACCTGGGCCTGACGTTCGACCCGGCCTGCGTCGAGGCTTCGGCCGCGGCCGTCCGGAAATGGGGCACCGGCACCACCGGCTCGCGGATCGCCAATGGCACCTTCGGCGGCCACATGGCCATGGAGACGGCCCTGGCCCGCTTCTATGGCCGCAAGCACGCCATGGTCTTCACGACCGGCTACCAGGCCAATCTCGGCGTGCTGTCCGCCCTCGTCGGACGCGGGGACCACTTGATCCTCGACGCCGACAGCCACGCCTCGATCTACGACGGCGCCCGGCTCTGCCAGTCCGAGGTCATCCGCTTCCGCCACAACGACCCCGACGACCTCTACAAGCGCCTCAAGCGCCTGGAAGGTCAGCCCGGCGAGCGCCTGATCGTGGTCGAGGGCATCTATTCCATGATGGGCGACGTCGCTCCGCTGAAGGAGATCGTCGCCGTCAAGAAGGAGACCGGGGCCTACCTCCTGGTCGACGAGGCTCACTCCATGGGCGTGCTCGGCGAAAAGGGCCGCGGCCTGGCCGAAGCGGCCGGCGTCGAGGCCGACGTCGATTTCATCGTCGGCACCTTCTCCAAGTCCCTGGGCGCCATCGGCGGCTTCTGCGTCGCCGACGTGGACGACTTCGACCTCCTGCGCGTGGTCAGCCGCCCCTACATGTTCACCGCTTCGCTGCCGCCCGCCATCGTCGCCTCCACCCTGACCGCCCTGGAGCGGCTGGAGCAGGACGGCTCCCTGCGCGGCAAGCTCGAGGCCAACGCCCAGCGGCTCTGGAGCGGCCTGCAACGGCTCGGCTACACCACCGGCCCCAAGGCCAGCCCGATCGTCGCCGTGGTGATGCCCGAGACCAGCATGGCCATCGCCATGTGGAACGCGCTCCTGGCCAACGGCGTCTACCTGAACCTGGCCCTGCCGCCGGCGACCCCGGACAACCGGCCGTTGCTCCGCTCCAGCGTCAGCGCCGCCCACACCTTCGAGCAGATCGACGCCGTCATCGCGGTCTTCGACCAGCTTGGCCAGGAATTCGGCCTGCTGCCTAAGCGGGCGCGCAAGAGCGCCTAGGGCTTCTTCCGCCGGCTCAACTTCCACAGCACCCCCGGCGCCGCCAGGATCGGGTGACGCTCGCGCCAGGGCGTGACCTCGATCGCCAGCCCGGTGTGCCGTTCGATCTTCCAAGCCGCATAGCGCGCCGCGCCCTCGAAGGTGAAGGCCGCCTTGGCCAGTCGGGCGAGGTTCAGCGGCTTGCCCAGGGCGCTCCGCAACCACCACCTGGGCAGGCCGCGCCGCCTCGGCCGAAGCAGCCCCACCTGGGCGAAGTCCACGCCGGCCTCGTCCCAAGCCATGGGGAGTAATCTGGCGAACCGCGCCGCGTTGGGCCCCATCACCTCGTCGGCGCGTCCGGCCGACTCCACACGGAACTCGGCGGCATAGGTTTTGCGAAACAGCGCCAACCAGAAATCCTTGGCCGATCCTTCGGCCGGGCCCGCCGCCGCCGCATAGCGGCTGGCGGTTCGCACCGCGGCGGCCACCGCCGCCACGGCCTCGGCCCGCGCGGCCTCGTCCGCCGCCCACACGATCCGCGCCGGCTGCACGAACCGGGTCCAGATGGTGGTGTCGAGCGTCCGCCCTTCGGCCGCGCGCCGGAACGTCGCCAGGGGCAAGGTCGCCACCTTGGCCCGGAGCTTCCCCGCCTCGTGGTAGCTGACTTCGGGCCACAGCACGCGCTCCACCAGCCCGCGAAGGCCCCTGCGGTGCGGCCGCCGCGTCAGCCGATAGAAGTCCAGCATCCCCGACAGGTCGCCGGTCCGCAGCGTCGAGCCGTAGTAGAGGATCGCCGCATCCCGCTCCGGGTCTGCCAGGCTCGCCCCGAACGCGGCCGCCGCGTCATCCGGCCCGGCCGCGAGCTCGGCCGCGATCGCGTCCTTAAGCCCCCTCACGCGATCACGAACTCCAGTTCGGGGCCCTGCCGCACCGTCAGCTCACCGGTCGGGAACAGCTCGCCATCCAGGACGAAACTGCCTTCCATCTCGACCCCGAGCCGGGTCACGTCCCTGCGCCGATAGCCCTTCTTCTCCAGCCACGACGCCTCCGAGCCCGCGAAGATCAGCGCTGCGGCGGTCGGGAGCTTTGGCGGCGGCGCATGGATGGTCAGCACCTTCAGCCCCTCGTGCGGCGGGCCATAGGGTTTCAATCCGAGAGGAAATCGCTTGAGGGTCGAGGCGACCGCCAGGAACCAGGCCCGCGTCTCCGTGGCCTCCTCGCCCAGCGTCAGGCTTCCCGGCTCGCCACGCCGCCAAGGATCGTCAGGCCCGCCGGCCAGGGTGCGCGCCGCCGCCCCCAGGATGGTCAGCCCGATCGCCGCGTTGTTGAAGAACCCCAACCCGTGGGTCTTCTGGGCCAGTTCTGTGCCGCGCACGAAAGCCCCCAGGCCGAACAGGAAGCCCCGCAGGTCCGGCGTCGCCGCGCCTGCCCGGACGATTTCCAGGCAGGGCCGCGTCTTGGTCCGCCCGGCCGCCGCGGCCGAAAGGATCGATTCCAGCGGCGCGTCCCCGCTCATGCCCAGGTCCAGCGCGAGCGCATTGGTCTTGCCCCGGGGCAGCACAGCCAGGCGCGGCGGGTTTTTCACATAGGGCGGCGGTAGGCGCGAGAGCACGTCGCGGATGGTCCCATCGCCACCGTCGATCACCACCAGCTCGACGCCGGACTTGGCGAACCAGGCCAGGGTCTCGTTGAGTTCGTCGGGCTCTCCGGCCTTCACCTCCAGCACGCCGGCCGGGACCGTGGCCGGCGGCCCGTCCTGGTTGCGGTAGCTCTTCAAGTTCCTGATGACCCCGGCGCGGATCATCGCGACAGCCAGGAGACGACCTGCCCCTTGGGCGCGGCCAGGGCCTGCAGGATCTGCACGAGGTGCACCGCCAGGCTCACCACCGTCCAGGCGGCGACCAGGACCATGCCCACATCCGGCCGCCCGACCAGCCAGGCCAGGGTGAGGAGGATCAGGTTCGGGTTCCGCCGCGTGGTGATCAGCCGGAAGAAGCTGTCGAACCGCCGCCAGGCGTGGATCTCCACCCTGAAGAGCCCGAGGAAGATCCCCTCCTGCACCCGCTGCAGCACATATCCCCCCACCGTCACCAACAGCACCGCCTCCGCCCAGGGGGGAGGCTGGCTCACCACGAACAGGCCGACCCACCAGGCCCACCACCAGAACGGCGGATGGATCAGGTCGATCCCGTGATCGAAGGCGTTGCCGATCTTGGAGGAGGTCAGGGTCACCCGCGCCAGCTTGCCGTCCACGGTGTCCAGGAAGGTCATCAGCCAGGCGCAGGCCAGCCCCCAGCCGAACTCGCCCCGCCAGAACAGCCAGAACGCCGCCAGCACGAGCAGGAATCCGACGAAGGTCACCTGGTTCGGCGTCATCCGCAGGACGGCGCACCAGCGGGTGACGATCCGCGCCGGAACCGGCCAGACGTACTTGGTCACCAGGTCCGTCACGCCCTTGTAGGAGCCTCCGAACAGCCGCGCCTCGACCGCGCGCACGTTGTCCGTGGTCAACTCGGTCAGCACCGGCGTCGAGCGTTTGCGCAGGGCGTGGTTGTAGGCCAGCTCGTCCGGCGACAGCAGCTTCAGGCCCGCCGGCGCGCGCCCGGCCTTCAGGTTCACGGCCGCCAAGGCCGCGGCTTCGCTCGCCACATGGGCCGCCACCGCCCGACCCTCGGCGGTCACCAGCACGGTCCCCGGGCGCTTCGCCAAGGTCGCCACCAGCACCTCGTCATAGACCCAGTCCCCGAGGGTCAGCACCGTGGTCGCCCCGGCCCCGTCCAGGCTCACGCCGGCCCGGCGATAGGTCCGGGCAAGGCGTTCGCGTGCGCTCATCCCCCAGAGCCGGACCGCTCCGTCGCCCAGGATCATCCCGGCGGGGCCGGCGTTCGTCTCAGCTTCCTGCAAGCGCGGCCTCGCCCGACTCCAAATCAAGGCCCCTGATACCATTGTCCTGGACGGCCTTCGCCCTTTCATGGACACGGACCCATCCCTATGATCCGCGCGCCGCTCGCTTGGACCCTCCGTGACCAATTCCACCGCCCAGAAATTCGGCTACCCGCGCACCCTGGTCGCCGAGACGGACCAATGGCTGGTGCTGCTGCGCCCGCAACAGCCGACATTCGGGTCCCTGGTGTTGGTCTGCAAGGATGAGGCGCGCGCCTTCGCGGACCTCAGCGCCGCGGCCTTCGCCGATCTCCAGGTCGCCGTCGCGGGGATCGAGCGGCTGCTGTCGGACCTCGTCCGCTACGAAAAGATCAACTACCTCATGCTCATGATGGTGGACCCGGACGTCCACTTCCACGTCATCCCCCGCTACGCCGGTGAGCGCGGCCACGACGGGCGCAGCTTCGTCGACGCCGGCTGGCCGGGTCAGCCCAACCTCCGGGCCCACGTCGACCTCGGTGAAGCCGCTCCCGCCCTCGCCGCCGAGTTCGCGGCCCGGTGGGCCGCATGATCCTCGTCGACCGATACCTGCTGCGACTGGCCTTCTGGCCGCTGGTCGGCGCCACGGGCGTCACCCTGATCGCGCTGTTGCTCGAGCGCATCCTGCGCCTTCTCGACCTGCTTTCCGCCTCTTCGGACCGGTTCGGCTTCGTGGCCCAACTCGCGGTGAACCTGGTTCCCCACTACCTCGGCCTCACCCTGCCCGCGGCCTTCTTCATCGCCCTGGTGATCGTCGTGAACCGGATGAACGAGGCCTCCGAGATCGACGCCCTGCTGGCGGCCGGCGTCTCGCTTTCCCGGGTCGTCGCGCCCTACCTTTGCCTGGCGGCCGCCCTGATGGCCGTGAGCCTGATCGTCTTCGGCTTCCTCCAGCCCTACAGCCGCTACGCCTACCGCGCTGTCCTGCACGCGGCGCAGAACGCGGGCTGGAGCGGCGCCGTGCCCGAGGGTGTCATCATCTCCCCCAGTGACGGCCTCACCATGACCACGGACGAGGCCGACGCCGCTGGCCAGCGTCTGAGCCGCATCTTCATCCGCCGGCTCGCCCCTTCGGGCCGCGAAGAGGTGACGTCAGCGGAAATGGCCGAGGTGCGGCGCACCGCCGACGGCGTGAACGTGGTGTTGCTGCTGAAGAACGGCCAGCAGTTGCGCGCCAACGCCCGCGGCGAGCCGGAGATGGTCACCTTCGACGACCTGACGATGCAGGTTCCGCTCAGCGGCCCGGCCCAGCTGCTGCGCGCCCGGGGCGGGGACGAACGCGAGTTCACCCTCCTCGAACTGGCCGCCCAGGCCCGCAGCCCCCACTCCGTCATTCCCCGCACCACCCTGCTCGCCGAACTCTATGGCCGGCTGGCGCGCGCCTTCGCCCTGCCACTGCTGCCCCTGCTGGCGCTCCCGCTGGGTCTGGCGGCCAAACGCAGCGGGCGGGCGCCGGGCATCATCGTCGGCGGCCTGCTGCTGCTCGGCTTCCATCACATGGTCCAGTTCGGCCAGAGCATGGCCGTGACCGGCCGCGCCGCGCCGGAGCTCAGCGTCGGTCTGCCTTACCTCGTCTTCGCCGGCATCTGCGTGTTGGTCTTCGTCACCAGCCGCAAACGTCCCGGAGAGACTCCCATTGGCCGGGCCATGGAGCACGTGGCGAACTTCATCGCCCGCTTCCGCGCCCGCGCGTCCGTGGCGCAGGCGGCCTCGTCGTGAAGCTTTGCTCCTATCTCGCGGCCCTGATGGCCGGCCGCATCCTGGGCTCGCTGCTGGTGCTGGTGGGCATCCTGCAGATCCTCGACCTCCTCGAAGTGACCACCGACATCCTCGACCGCGAACTGGGCGGCGGCGGGATCGCCTACTACGCGCTCCTGCGGATGCCGCGTCTCGTCGAGCAGGCGGCGCCCCTGGCGGTGCTCACCGGGTCTCTCTTCGCCTTCGCCAAGCTGGCCCAGGAGAGCGCGGTCACGGCCATGCGGTCTACCGGCGTATCGGCCTATCAGATCACCCTCATGGCCCTGCCGGCGGCGGTGGTGATGGCCGTTGTCCAGCTCACCATCAGCGGGGCCGTGGCGCCCCGGACCGATCAGACCCTCTCCGACTGGTGGCGGGCCACCGAACCGGCCGCCGAGGCCAAGGCCGACGCCGAGAAGCCTGATATCCTCACCTTCCGGGTCGGCGACGAGGTGATGGTCGGGGAGGCCTCGGCCGACGGGCGCACGCTGAGCAAGCTCACCATCTATCGCCGCGACGCTGCGGGCCGGCTCACTCAGCGCACCCACGCCGACAGCGCCGTCTACGACACCGGCCGCTGGCGGCTGATCGCCCCCCGGTTCGAGACCATCCAACGGGACGCCATCCAGACCGGATCGGCCGACGAGATGGACTGGAGGGTGAAGCTGACCCCTGAGGACCTGCAGATGCTGCGGGCCGGTCAGCCGACCGTCACCCCGGCCGAAGCCCGCCGGGCCGTCCAGGGGGGCGTTTCCGTCCGGCCGCGGACCTTCTACGACACCCAGCTCCAGAGGGCCTGGGCGGCCCCCGCCGCCTGCCTGGTGATGCTATTGCTGGCCGCGCCCGCGGCCCTAACCAACATCCGTGGCGGTGCCCCTGTCCTGGTGCTCTGCCTGACCGGCGGTTTGCTGTTCCTGGTCTTCGACGGCGCTTTCACCGCGCTCGGCGAGAACGGCGCGGCCCCCGCCATCCTCGCCGCCTGGGCGGCGCCGGCGATGTTCGCGGCCCTGGGGGTGACCGCCTTGCTTTACATGGAGGGGTGATGCCGGCCGGGGGGATCAAAATCACGCCGGTGGAGACACCGGCCCAGCTCGAGCGGTTCATTCGCGTGCCGATGCGGTTGAACGCGGCAGACGCGGCCTATGTGCCGCCCTTGCTGATGGAACGGCGGGAGGCCTTGTCTCCCCGCACCAACCCCTTCTTCGAGCACGCCGAGGTCCAGCTCTGGCTGGCCGAGAAGGACGGCCGGGACGTGGGCCGCATCAGCGCCCAGATCGACCAGCTCAACCCCCAGACCGCCGAAGGCGTCGGCCATTTCGGCATGATCGCCGCCGAGGACGACCCGCGGGTCTTCGCCGCCCTCACCCGCGAGGCCGAGGCGTGGCTGCGCGCCCGCGGCCGCACCCGCGTCATCGGTCCGTTCAACCTCTCCATCAACGAGGAGGTCGGCCTGCTGGTCGACGGCTTCGAGGCCCCGCCCATGGTGATGATGGGCCATGACCCGCGCTATGCGGCCGCCCAGCTGGAGGCCCGGGGCTACGCCAAGGCCAAGGACGTCTTCGCTTACCAGTGCAACGTCGCCGACGACCTGCCCGCCCCGATCCTGCGCCGCATCCGGAAAGGCCCGCCCGAGGGCGTCACCCTGCGCACCCTCGACATGAAGCGGTTCGAGGCCGAGGTCCGCACCCTCACCGAGATCCTCAACGACGCCTGGTCGGGCAACTGGGGCTTCACCCCCACCACCGAGGCCGAGACCAAGCAGCTCGCCACCGCCATGAAGCCGGTCATCGATCCGCGCCTGGCCTTCTTCGCCGAGATCGACGGCGAGACCGCCGGCTTCATCGTGCTCCTGCCCAACGTCAATGAGGCGATCGCCGACCTGCACGGCAAGCTGCTCCCCTTCGGCTGGGCCAAGCTGCTCTGGCGGCTGAAGGTGAAGGGCCTCAAAACCGGCCGCGTCCCGTTGATGGGCGTGCGGCGAAAGTTCGCCGGCGCCATGCGCGGCCAGCTCCTGCCGTTCCTGCTCATCGACGCCGCCGCCCAGGCCGCCCGCCGGCTCGGCTACGAGCGTTACGAACTGTCCTGGGTGCTGGAGGACAACCTGCCCATGCGCCGCATCTGCGACGCCGGCGGCGCCAAGGTCTACAAGACCTACCGGCTCTATGAGAAGGCGCTGGCTTGAGCTTTTCCGCCCTGGTCCTGGCGGGCTCACGGGGCGGCCCCGATCCGGTGGCCGAATACGCCGGCGTTTCGCACAAGGCGCTGATAATCCTGGAGGATCGAACCCTGCTTGAGCGGGTGGTGAACGCCCTTCGCGCGGCCGGCGCGGACCGCATCGCGGTGTCGGCCTCCGACCCGGCCGTGACCGCCGCGGCCCAGGCTCTCGGCGCCAAGGTCCTGCCCGCCGAGGCCGGTCCCAGCCTCAGCGTCGCCCGCGCCGCCGAGGCGCTGGGCACGCCGCTGCTGGTCACCACCGCCGACCACGCCCTGCTGCGCCCTGAGTGGGTGACCGGATTCCTCGCCGGCATCCCGGCCGGCGCCCAGGCTGCCGTCCTGGCCGCCCGCCGCGAGGTGGTCGAGGCCGCGGCCCCCGGAACCGCCCGTACCTGGCTGAAGCTGGCCGACGGCCACTGGTCGGGCTGCAATCTCTTCTACCTCGCCACCCCCGCGTCCCTGGCGGTGGTCGACCTGTGGCGGCGCGTCGAGGCCGACCGCAAGCGTCCGTGGCGGATGGCCCGCACCCTCGGCGCCGGCATCCTGCTGCGCTACCTGACCGGCCGGCTGGGTCTGAAGGAAGCTGCCGCCCGCATGGGCCGCATGGCCGGGGTCTCCGCTGCGGTGGTGGAAAGCCCCTATGGCCTGGCGGCGGTGGACGTGGACAAGCCCGCCGATCTCGACCTCGTGCGGGGCCTCAGGCCCTGACGACGGCCAGCTGCTCGGCCCAGGGCCGGCTGATCCGGTTCAGGTTGTCGACGTCGTGGGGGAAATCCATCTCCCCCCACTCCAGGCCCTCCAGCGACTGGACGCGCACGTCCACGCCCGAGTTCGCCAGCTCGTCGATCACCGACAGGTACCAGCGCCGAAGCCCCTCGGCCTTGCGCAGGATCATCTCGCCGCGCGCGGCGAACTTGGCAGCGCCGTCCGCGGAGAACCGCAGGAAACCGATCGACTCGGCGTCATAGGCCTCGATGGTCTTGCCGATGGCCAGCAGCCGGTCCCCGTCGGTCAGCACCTTCATGTCGTCGGTGTCGTAGGCGGTCTTGCGGTCGATCCCGACCGTGATCTCCGCCTCGGGAGCCGCCAGCATCCGCTCGGCCACCGCCTGCTCGAACAGGGTGTCGCCGTTGATCAGCAGCACCTCGCGGTCGAATTCCCCCCGCACCACCCAGGTGGAGGCCAGGTTGTCGGCCAGGGCGTAGAATGGGTTGAACACCAGGCGGACGGGCATCTTGAGGTCCAGCTGGGCGATTTCCGCCTCCACCGCCTCGTGCCGGAAGCCGGTGACCACCACCGCCTCCTGCAGGCCCGCGCGTTCCAGGTGCATGAGCTGCCAGGCGAGCAGGCTACGGCCTGACAGGTCGAGGAGGCACTTGGGCCGGTCCTCGGTGAGCGGCAGCAGGCGTTTGCCCTGGCCCGCGCTCAGGATGATGGCTCTTTCCGGCGTCACGACTGCATCCCTGGCAGATGATCGGGCGATGGGAAACCCCAAGGCGCGCGAAGGGCGGCCCTATGCCGCGTTCATGCCGGCGAAAAGTGAAGAAACCCCGCAAGCTCTCGCCGGCGAGGTTCCTTGACTCTCAGTTCCGAACGGCGCGAGCCGTCGGGTCTGTCCTACTTCAGGTGTTGGGCCAGGTGCTTGTTCATCTCGAACATGCTGACGCGGTCCTTGCCGTGGAAGATCGGCTTCAGCTTGGCGTCCGCCACGATCTCGCGCTTGTTGGCGGGGTTCTGCAGGTTGTTCTTCTTAATGTAGTCCCACATCTTCGAGACCGTTTCACCGCGGGAGAGCTGTCCCGCGCCGACCACGGCGGCGAGTTCAGCCGACGGCGTCAGGGGCTTCTGAAGGGCGTTCGTGTTCTTTCCAGTGGCCATGGGGCTCCCCCAGCTAAGGTTCCACGACCTTTCCCGGCGATGACCGCCGGAGTGAGTCGCTTGGGGGTATCCTAACGCGCGTCGCGCTGCGCGCTACTGGAGAAGCGACGGCGGCCTTTATCCGTTGTGGGACCCATATCGCGGGGCTTTCGAGTCAGTCCGCGCCGCGGCCGAGGGTGCGGACGAACTCCACCAGGGAAGCCCGCGCCGGCCCCCGTGGCAGCCGCTCGAAGGCGCGCAGCAACTCCAGGGCGCCCGGCTGCCCCAGGATCGCGGCCACCTCATCGACCGGGCGGTTGGATTGCGGGATCCCTTCGCCGAACATCTCCGACACCGGGGCGTCCAACGTCGAGGCGATGCGGGACAACATCGAGGCGCTGACCCGGTTGGCCCCGCGTTCGTACTTCTGGATCTGCTGGAAGGTGACGCCGATCACCTCGGCCAGCGCCTGCTGGGAGAGCCCCCGCACCTTGCGCAGGACCCGTATTCTCGCCCCGACCGCGATGTCGATCGGATCGGGCGCCAATTCCGACTTATTACCCACGCAACCACCCTCTTGGATCTCCAGCGAGAACCTACTCTTTTCAGATAACAGCGTCATCCGGCGCTTTGGGAATTTAGGCCACTTTGGCCGCGCGTGGCTCCCGACGACCGACGCCATAGGTGGGCCGGCGCTCCCAACGCAGCGCGTCCGCGACGATTTGATCCAGACCGGAGCTGTGGGCCTGCCAGCCCAGCAGCGCGCGCGCACGCGCCGGATCGGCCACCAGGCTCGGGGGATCGCCCGCCCGGCGGGGGCCCACGCTGTGCGGCGTCGGTCGGCCGACGGCCTTGCCCACGGCTTCCACCACCTCGCGCACCGACGATCCACGGCCGGTCCCGACATTCGCAGCCTCGAATGAGCCCGCGGCCAGGTCGGCCTCCAGCGCGGCAACGTGGGCGGCGGCCAGGTCGTTCACATGGATATAGTCCCGCAGGCAGGTGCCGTCGGGCGTGTCGAAGTCGTCGCCGAAGATCGTCAGCGGCCGGCCTTCCCCGAGCGCTGCGGCGATGGCCAGGGGGATCAGGTGGGTTTCTGTACGTCGTCAGATGTTTTGAGACAGGTGGGGTCCGGATTTAGCGGAGAGATGGCCTCATCTGGGGTTGATATTTAGGCGGCGATTTTGCGGTGTTGCAAGCGCCGATGTTGGATGGTCTG
>CANJRI010000001.1 GCA_947476555.1 Caulobacteraceae bacterium | reverse complement strand
CGGATATCCTTCACCACCCGCTCGCCGGGGGTCGCCTTCGAGGGCAAGGGTTTTGATCTCATCTTCGTTCCTACGTCACTGCGATGAGACCAAAACCCTCCGCTAGCTGGAACCCTGAATCTGTCTCATTGGCGCTGACGGCGGACAACTTGCGGCCCGTAGGCGGCGTCAGGAAGGAGCGCGGGGCGGCGGCGGGCTTGGGCTTGTCCTGCTTCGGCTTGCGGGTTTCGCGGTTGGATTTCTTCTGGCCCTTGGCCATGGTCGTCTCCTGCTGAAGCTAGGCCGGGGCCAGGGCGTGGCTGCGGTCCCGGGCGGCCTGGATGTAGTCGTCCTCGAAGCGGGCGAGAGCGTCCCACCGGACGGCGGCGCGCTCCTCGCGTTCGCGGACCATGGGCAGGGGAGTCGCGGCGGCGCGCTCGCGGGCCTGGGCGGCCGAGGCGCGGAACGCCAGGGCCTTCACCTCATGGGCGCTCACCACGGTGCGTCCGGACGGCCGGCGGCGCGACGGATCGCGCCCTCAGGGAAAGGCTCCTCGCGATGGGTGCGCGCGTCGCCGGGCTCGAAATAGCCGAGGAAGCGACCGCCATGGACGAGGGTGTGGCCGAACGGGGAGCAGGCGCCGAAGGCGGCGCGGACCGCGTCCCGTTCCCGCTCCACGTCCATCTCGATGCGCTCGATTGAGCCGCCCAGGCCGCCGACCATGGCGTGATAGCCGTCAGGGGCGCGACGCCGGCGGGCGGTCATCGGCGTTTCGCCAGCGCGGGCCAGGCAACGCGAAGCACCGGGCCGGCGCAGAGGACGCCGACCACGCAAAGCGCGGAAAAAACGAACAGGGAAAACATCGGCTGGTCTCAGGCGACGCCGCGTCAGGGAGTGATCGACCGCTTGACTGGCGGCACACTACGGACGGCGTAGACCACACATATGGGGGCTCAGAGGGCTAAACCCTAATCCGGG
Organism: Caulobacteraceae bacterium; assembly: GCA_947476555.1. Taxonomy (GTDB): domain Bacteria; phylum Pseudomonadota; class Alphaproteobacteria; order Caulobacterales; family Caulobacteraceae; genus Phenylobacterium. The sequence continues at coordinate 85,973 of CANJRI010000001.1, read as the reverse complement.
GTCAGTCGGCCGGCTCCAGCGAGATATCGACCATGATCTCGGTGGAGATCGCCTCCAGGGCGTCCTGCACGCCGGAGGCCGGCAGGCCGGCCGGCAGCCGCAGGCGGGCCTCCATATGGAACAACGGCGCGCCGGAGTGCGGCTCGGCGGCGATGCGGGTCTCGAAGGCCTCGATGTTGACCTGGAGAGCGCTCAGCACGGCGGTGACCTGGCGCACGATGCCGGGGCGGTCCTGACCAACCAGGCTGAAGCGGATCGCGGCGCCCTCGGGGCCCGGCGCCTCGACGGCGGGAGCGATGCGCACCTCCAGCCCCTGGGCGTCGACGGCGTTGACGGCCGCGCGCAGGGCTTCGACGCCGGCGGCGTCCAGTTCGACCAGCACCGAGCCGACATAGAGCCCGCCCAGGCGGCTGAGATGGCTCTCCAGCCAGTTGCCGCCGGCCGCCAGAACGGCGGCGGCCAAGGCTTCGGTGAGTCCGGGACGGTCGCTGCCGACCACGCTGAGGATCAAGCTCGTCATGCCGCTTTCAAAGGCGATCGCGGGACGCATGGCAAGCCCAACGACGCTTCGGTAGGATACCGGCATGACGGGACTGCCGCCTGTGGACTACGACAAGGCCCAGCACCGGGTCTACGCCAAGGCCCGGGCGGTGGGGGCGGAGACGATGGCCCGCTGGATGGCGAGGTTCGCGGCCGAACTGCCCGCCGCCCGGCCGCTGACGATCCTCGACCTCGGGTCCGGCACGGGCCGGTTCAGCCCGGCGCTGGCCGAGACGTTCGCCGGTCCGGTCTGGGGGGTGGAGCCTTCGGAGAAGATGCGGGCGCAGGCTGAGGCCGGCGCGGCGCATCCGGCGGTGCGCTACCTGGCTGGAACGGCGGGGGCGATTCCGCTGCCGGAAGCTTCGGTAGACGCGGTGCTGATGTTCCTGTCCTTTCACCATTTCCCGGACAAGCCGGCGGCGGCGCGCGAGGTCGCCCGCGTGCTGCGACCGGGCGGACGGGTGCTGATGCGCGGAGAGTTCGGCGACCGGCCGCCGGGCGTGTGGTGGGCGCCCTATTTCCCGCGTTTCGAGACGGTGGCCCGCGCGCTGTTTCCGAGTCTCGACGAGACCCTGGCGGCGTTCGCGGACGCCGGTCTCCACCACCTGGCCCTGCACGAGGTGCAGGAGCAGTACGCGGCGAGCGAGGACGAGGCTGTGGAGCGGCTGAAGCTGCGCGGGATATCGGTCTTCGACCACCTCGACGACGCGGAGATCGAGGCGGGCTTCGTGGCGCTGGACGCCGACCGGGCTGCCGGGCGGTTACGGGTTGCGCTCAGTGGCCGTAGCGACCTGCTCGTGCTCGGCTAGCGTCAGACCGCCGTCAGGGCCTCGTGGCTCACCACCTCGAACCGGGCGAGGTGGGCGACGCCGAAGGTGTTGGCGATGGGCACGTCCACGGCGTCGCGGCCGCGAGCGATCAGCACCCGGGACATGCGGGGCATGTTGTTGCGGGCGTCGAAGGTGCGCCAGGCGCCGCCGAGCCAGACCTCGAACCAGGCGCTGAAGTCCATGACGCCGACCACCGGGACGCCGATGTCCCCCAGGTAGCCGGTGCAGTAGCGGGCCGGGATGTTCATGCAGCGGCAGAGGGCGATGGCCAGGTGGGCATAGTCGCGGCAGACGCCGGTGGCTTCGGACCAGGCGTCGTAGGCCGTCTTGTCCGGACGGGCGTTGGCGTAGTTGAAGACGATGTGGTTGTGCACATAGTCGGTGATCGCCTGCACCCGCTCCCAGCCGGGTTTGGTGTGCTGAAACAGCGACCAGGCGGTGTCGCTGAGCCGGTCGGTCTCGCAATAGCGGCTGCCCAGCAGGTAGAGCACCACCTCGTCCGGCAGATCGTCGACGGCGTGCTGGACGGCGTCCGGGACATAGGGGTCGATCAGGCCCGTGTCGTGGATCACGAAGTCGGCGGAGAGCCTCAAGCGCCCGGCGGGAGCGAGGAGGCGGCTGCAGATATTGCCGTAGACGTCGCTGTACTGGCGCACCGGCAGCGGCGGGTCGGTCCGCAGCACGTCGGGGGTCTCAAGGTCGCCCCGCCGGGAGGGGTGGACGCTGAGCATCAGCAGCATCGGCACCGGCGCGGGACAGTCGTATTCGATCTCGAAACCGGTCCGGATCCGCAAGGCTATTGGCCGCCGCTCAGGGGATTGGCGGCCGCGCGCTCGGTGGCGCGGCCGTGCATGCGCTCGACGACCTGGCGCAGGCGCTCGGCCTCGGCGCCCAGCGCGGTCACGTCGTCCTGAAGCTGGGCGTTGCGTTGGCGAAGGTAGGTGTTCTCGCGGGTTAGGCGCTCAAGCTCATTGGGCTCGCTCACGCCGTTCGGTCCAGAACGGCGCGTGCGGAGATCAGGAAGAGGCTAACCATGGCCCATAGATGGGCGTCCGGAGAGGCGATAGCCAGGGGTCATAAGGTTTCTAGCCAGCGGCGGCCTCCAGGCGCGCGACCCGCAACTGCTGGGATTTCTCAAGCAGGGCTAGCAGGCGGGGATCCCAGCCGTAGGGATCGGGGCGGAAGGCGATGCGGCCGCCAGCCGGCCAGGCGGTGAGGTACTGCAGGCGAACGGGGATCACCGCGTCCAGCTTGACGTGCTTGGTCTCGCCGCCGGCCAAGGCCTCGTCGACGCGGGCCGCCGACCAGCCGGGCTCATGGGAGAGGACCGCCTTGGCCAGGTCCACCGCCCGCTCCAGGCGAACGCAGCCGTGGCTGACCTGGCGTGCGGTGCGCTCGAAGGCGGCCTTGGAAGGGGTGTCGTGGAGGTAGACCGAATAGGGGTTGGCGAAGTCGAACTTCACCAGGCCCAGCGCGCTGCCCGGGCCGGGCTGCTGGACGAGACGGCCCTCCTGCTCGACGTAGTTGTTGGCCGCCAGATACGCCGGCCCCTTCGGATAGAGCTCATTGGCGGCGATGCCCTCCGGGACGTTCCAGGGCGGATTGAGCACCAGGCCGCGAATCTCGGAGGTGAGGATCGGCGTCTCGTCGCCCGGCTTGCCGGAGGCGGCGAGCATGGTCATGGCGAGCTCGCCGTCGCGATAATACTCGAGGGTGGCGGCGGCGGTGTTGACCTCGATCCGCGTGGGGGCGTCCTCGCGGGGAAGCCAACGCAGCCGCTCAAGATTGGCGCGGATCTGGTTCGCGCGGACGCTGGCCGGAACGTTGAGAGCCGCCAGGGTGGCCTTGTCCGGTCGGCCAGTGGGCGGAAGGCCGTAGGCCAGCTGGGCGTTGTTCAGGGATGGGCCGAGATCGGTAGCTTGCGCCGCGCCGGGCTCTTCGACCGCCAGGCGGGCGCGCAGGGCGACGAGGTCCTTTCCGTCGACGGTCGGCCAGCCGCCGGCCGCGTGCAGCTTCAGATAGGACACATAGGCCAACTGCAGGGCGTCGTAGGCCGGGAAGGGCGGCGGCAGGTCGTCGAGCCACGCCTCGAAGCGGCCGGTGGTGACGGCGCGGGCCATCTCGGCCTGGGCGTCGTAGGGCGCGGGGCGCATGCCCCAGGAGGCCGGCATGAGACGACGGGGGATGGAGAGGCCATGCTGGGCCTGGCCGTATTCCGCCAGCGCCGCGCGCAGCAGGCGGTCGCGGGTCTTGAGCTGGGTGCGGTCGTCGGACTCCGAAAGGGCGATCAACCGCTCGGCGTTGAAGGCGCCGGGGGCGAAGCCGTGCTCGGGGGCCCGGGCGAGCACCTCAAGGGCCCGTTTCAACTCGCCGCGGTCGATGGCGCCGTTCTTGGCGCCGCCGCCGCAGGCGGCCAGGACGAGGGGGGTCAGGGCCGCGCCCAGAAGGGTGCGGCGGTCAAGCTTGGCTCCGGTCATGGGCGTGATAACGCACGGACCGGACTTGGTTTCCGGACGTCTAGGCTTCGGGTTCCGCGGAGGGCTCCCCGGAGTCCTCGGCGCACACCGGATCGGACGGCGCCGGACCCGGCGCGCGGAAGCCGCCGAGCGAGCCGTAGGTGAAGACGGCGGCGAGGATCATCGCCAGGACTTTGCCGATCATGCCCAGGGTCCTTTACGGTCGGCGGTTAGGGGGACGGCCGTGCCGGCCCCGCGGGCCCGGACGGGAGAGCCGCCGGTGAGGCCCAGCAGCGCCGCGACACGGTTCTTCGTCGCCGGATGGGTGGAGAACAGGTGGTCGCCGCCGCGCCCCGCCAGGGGGTTGATGATGAACATGTGGGCGGTGGCCGGATTGCGCTCGGCGTCTTGGTTCTTATAGCCGCCGCGGGCGTAGCGCTCGATCTTCTCCAGGGCGGAGGCGAGGGCCTGCGGGTCGCCGCAGATCGCCGCGCCCTCCGCGTCGGCCGCGTATTCGCGATGCCGGCTGATGGCCATCTGCACCAGGGCCGCGGCCATGGGGGCGAGGATCATCAGGGCGATCTGGCCGACCATCCCGGCCGGGCGGTCGCGGTCGTGGCCGCCGCCAAAGAACATGGCGAAGTTGGCGAGCATGCCGATGGCGCCGGCGATGGTGGCGGTGACGGTCATGGTCAGGGTGTCCCGGTTCTTCACGTGGGCCAGCTCGTGGGCCATCACCCCGGCGATCTCGCGTCTATCCAGCATAGTGAGGAGCCCTCGAGTGGCCGCGACGGCGGCGTGGGCCGGGTCCCGGCCGGTGGCGAAGGCGTTGGGCTGGTCCTGGTCGATGACATAGACCTTGGGGGCCGGCAGGCCGGCGCGGTCGGCCATGGCCAGGGTGTCGGTGACATAGTTGCGGATCAGCGGCTCGGGGTGGGAGGCATCGACCTCCACCGCCCGGTACATCTTCAGGACGATCTTATCGGCGTTCCAGTAGCTGACGAGGTTCATCCCCGCCGCCAGGACGAAGGCGATCAGCATGCCGGTGGGCCCGCCGATCAGGTAGCCGATGCCGACGAAGAGGGCGGTCAGGGCCGCCAACAGCGTGAAGGTGCGAAGGTGGTTCTTCATGGTCCCCAACGGTCGGGCGGGGGCGTGTGTCGTCCCCTGCGCTTAACTGGGGATTGGCTGTGGCGCTTTGAAGACCGAGATTCAGCTTGGGTCCCGGCTTTCGCCGGGATGAGCGGATTTTTTTAGCCGACGGCGGCGCGGAGGGGGACCGGGGCCTCGGCGCCACGGAGCATGGCTTCCATCTCGTGGGCCGGCATCGGGCGGGCGAAGAGGTAGCCCTGCATGGCGCCGCAGCCGGCGGCGCGCAGGAAGATGGCCTGGGCCTCCTCCTCCACCCCCTCGGCGACGATGGAGATACCAAGGGCCCGGGCGGCGTGCAGCAGGGAGGTCACCAGCTTGGAGACCCGCCCGTCGCGGCCGACGTCGGCGATCAGGCTGCGGTCCAGCTTCACGGTCTGGATCGGCAGGTGCATCAGGGCGCGCAGGTTGGAATAGCCGGTGCCGAAGTCGTCGAGGGCGACGTTCACGCCGCGGGAGGCCAGCCGCTCGATGTGGCGGCGGGCCAGGGCCATATCCTGCAGCAGGAAGGTCTCGGTGATCTCGACGGTGAGGGCGGTGGCCGGCAGGTCGGTCTGGGCGAGACGGCCGATCAACTTGCGCGAGAAGCCGGGGTCCATCAGGTCGCGCGGCGAGACGTTGCAGGAGACCGCCTCGATCATGCCTGCGGCGACCCAGGGGGCGGCCCGGGCGCAGGCGGCGTCGAACACCGCCTCGTCGATGGAGCGGATGAGGCCCAGCTCCTCGGCCATGGGCACGAAGTGGATGGGGGCCAAGAGGCCGCGTTTCGGGTGCCGCCAGCGGGCCAGCACCTCGACGCCCACCACCTGGCCGGAGGCGGAATCGATCACCGGCTGGAACCAGGGCTCGATCTCGCCCTCGTGCAGGGCGCGGCGCAGTTCGTCCTCCAGGCACCGGCGCTGCTCGTCCTCGTTGCGCAGGGCGGTGTCGAACAGGCTCCAGCGGCGACCGCCTTTGTTCTTCACCCGGTAGAGCGCCATGTCCGCGAACCGCTGCAGCTCGGCCGCGTCGACCCCGTCGGTGGGGAAGACGGCGACCCCGACCGACGCGCCCGAGGTGATCTGGCGGCCGTAGATGGAATAGGGCTCGCAGATCACCTGGCTGAGGCGTTCGGCGCGGCCGGCCACATCGGGGGTGTCGGAGATCAGGGCGAACTCGTCGCCGCCCAGGCGGGCGGCTAGCTCGGTGGGCGTGGCCTCGTCCCGCAGCCGCGCGCCGAGACCGGCGAGCACTAGGTCGCCGGCATGGTGACCGAGGGTGTCGTTGAGATGCTTGAAGCGGTCGAGGTCGATGACGAACAGGCTGACCTGTCCGCCCCGCGCCCGGGCCACGTCCAGCCGCTCGCAAAGCGCCGACGTGAAGGCGCCGCGATTGACCAGCCCGGTCAGGGAATCGGTCTGCGCCAGGCGCAGCGTCAGCGTCCGCTCGGATTCGAGCATGGCCACGCGCGCGGCGAGTTCCGCATAGGTCTTAGGTTCTCTAGACACGGTCCGGCGTTCTGCCTTCTAGTCGAAGGGGCGACCTTGGGCGGGACGAGGCAAACACCGCGTTAAGCGGCAGGGTTAACGGGGCGGGAACCTTGACAATTTGGAGACCGGCCGGCGCACCGGCTATAGTGGGTCATGACAAAGAGGATTGAAGCAGCCGGCATCGTCGATCGGCTGGAGAGCGAATACGACAAGAGCGTCGAGGCCCAACGGGCGGCGCTGAAGATTTTCCGGGCCGGCGGGCCGCCGCCGGATCCCGTGGCCCGCCGGGCGGGCGCCTTCACCTATCCGGAGCTTCGGCTCACCTGGCCGGCGGGGCGGGCCTATCCGCGCATCAGCCGGGCCTTCGCGCGCATCGCCCTGCCCGGACGTTATGCGGTGACGGTGACGCGGCCGGCGCTGTTCCGCCCCTATCTGGTGGAGCAGTTGCAGCTCTTGATGGACGACTTCGACGTGGAGCTGGAGGTCGGCCGCTCGACCCAGGAGATTCCCTTCCCCTATGTGGTCGAGGGCCAGGCGGACCTGGACCTGGCGGAGATCGGGGCCAGCGAGATCGCCCGGCATTTCCCGACCACGGAGCTGGCCTTCATCGGCGACGAGATCGCCGACGGCCACTGGATCGCCCCGGCCGACCAGCCGCGCCCCCTGGCGCTGTTCGACGGCCTCAGGACCGACTTTTCCCTGGCGCGGCTGGCGCACTACACGGGCACGCCGGCCGAACACACCCAGCAGTACATCCTGTTCACCAACTACCACCGCTATGTGGACGAGTTCGTGCGCTGGGCCTGCCAGCAGCTGAAGCCGGGCGGGCCCTATACCGGCCTGTCGGCCTCCGGCCACGTGCTGGTGACCTCGGACACCGCCGACCCGGAGGCGGTGGTGGCGGCCGGGACCTGGCGCAAGCACCAGATGCCCGCCTATCACCTGATGGCCGAGGGCCGAGCCGGGATCACCCTGGTGAACATCGGGGTGGGACCCTCCAACGCCAAGACCATCTGCGACCACCTGGCCGTGCTGCGCCCGCAGGCCTGGCTGATGATCGGCCACTGCGGCGGCCTGCGCGGCAGCCAGACGATCGGCGACTATGTGCTGGCCCACGCCTACCTGCGCGACGACCATGTGCTGGACGAGGTGTTGCCCCCGGAGATCCCCATCGCCCCGATCGCCGAGGTGCAGGTGGCTTTTGGCCGCGCCGCCGAGATCGTCACCGGCGAGACCGGCGAGGTGCTGAAGCGGCGCCTGCGCACGGGCACGGTGGTGACCACCGACGACCGCAATTGGGAGCTCCGCTACTCGTCGAGCGCCCGGCGGTTCAACCAGAGCCGGGCGGTGGCCATCGACATGGAGAGCGCCACCATCGCCGCCCAGGGCTACCGGTTCCGGGTGCCGTACGGGACGCTGCTGTGCGTGTCGGACAAGCCGCTGCACGGGGAGATCAAGCTGCCGGGGCAGGCCAACGCCTTCTACGAGCGGGCCATCGGCCAGCACCTGCAGATCGGGCTGGCGACGGTGGACCTGCTGCGCCAGGAGGGGACGGCGCTGCATTCGCGCAAGCTCCGCAGCTTCGACGAGCCGCCGTTCCGCTGACCTTTTGAGCGCAGATCGGCTCTGCTAAGGCTTGTTCATGCAAAGCTTCACACCGCCGCGCCGGGTGCTGATGGGCCCCGGTCCCTCCGATGTCAGTCCCAGGGTGCTGGCCGCCCTGGCGCGGCCGACCATCGGCCACCTGGACCCGGCCTTCCAGGGGCTGATGGAGGATATCAAGGCCGCCCTGCAGCGGCTGATGAACGCCCCGGACCATGCCTGCATCCCGCTGCCCGCGCCGGGCACCGCGGGCATGGAAGCGGCGATCATGAACCTGCTGGAGCCCGGCGACCGGGCGGTGATCGCGGTGAACGGGGCCTTCGGCGGGCGGATGGCCGACATGGCCGGTAGAGCCGGCGCGGTCGTCGAGACCGTCGAGGACGCCTGGGGCCAGCCGGTGGATCCGGCCAAGGTCGAGGCGGCGCTCGCCAAGGGGCCGGCCAAGGTGCTGGCCTTCGTCCATGCCGAGACCTCCACCGGCGCGCGCAGCGACGCCGCGGCGCTCTGCGGCCTGGCGCGGAAATATGGCGCGCTCTCTATCGTCGATTGCGTGACCTCGCTGGGCGGGGTGCCGGTGGACGCGGCCGCCTGGGATGCGGACGTCATCTATTCGGGGACGCAGAAGTGCCTCTCGGCGCCACCGGGGCTGTCGCCCATCGCGCTCTCGAAGCGGGCGCAGGCGGCGATCGCGGGTCGGAAGGAGAAGGTCAGGAACTGGCTCTGCGATTTCAACCTCTTGATGAGCTACTGGGGCGGCGAGGGCGGCCGGACCTATCACCACACCGCCCCGATCAACGCGCTCTACGGCCTGCACGAATCGCTGGTGGTGCTGTTCGAGGAGGGCCAGCAGGCCGCCTTCGTCCGGCACGCTCGCGTCCACGAATCCCTGGCGGCGGGGCTGGAGGCGGCGGGGCTGGAGATGCTGGTTGCGCCCGCGCACCGGCTGCCGCAGCTCAACACCGTGAAAGTCCCCGAGGGGATCGACGAGGCGGCGGTGCGGGCGCACGTCCTGGCCCGCTGGGACCTGGAGATCGGCGCGGGGCTTGGCCCCCTGAAGGGCCAGGTCTGGCGCATCGGGCTGATGGGGGCCTCGGCCAGTCCCTGGCACGTGCGGCTCTGCCTGACCGCCCTGGCGGACGCCCTTACGGCCCAGGGCCGTAAGGTGGACGCGCCCGCCATGCTGGCGGCGGCGGAAGCCAAGCTGGCCGGCTAGCGGTCGAGAAGAATCTTCGCCGGCTTGGTTGGCGGAAATCAACCAATCGAGGATTTGCAGCCGTTGATTCCATAGGTGAATCCGGCCGTGGTTAAGCGGTGTAAATGCTGAACAACAGTAAACCATAGAATATTCGTCTCAATAACTCGAATATTTACCGGGGATTCAGCGCGTTCTGCGATCCTTGACATGCATTCGGGGCGAACAGGCCACTGGCCTTCCGGTCCTGACGTCTGTTCAAGTGAAGGAGAATGTTCCATGTCGAAGTTCATCACGCGTTTCCTGAAGAATGAGTCCGGCGCCACGGCCATCGAATACGGCCTGATCGCCGCCCTGATTGCGGTAGTCCTGGTCGGGGCCCTGCAGGCGGTCGGCGGCAGCCTGGACGGCGCCTTCACCACCATCAGCACCGAAGTCGACGGCGCGACCGGCGGCGGGGCTCCCGCCGCTCCGTAAGCGGCGAGCTTTAGTTCGCGTAAGCGAGGCCCCGGCGGAAACGCCGGGGCCTTTCGTTTTTCGTTCACCGGCCACGAGGCAAGCTCGCCCCATGCAACCGATCGTCCCCTTCGCGGCCTTGCTGGCCCTGGCCTTCCCGGTCCTGGTGATCGCCGCGGCGCTCAAGGACATCACCAGCTTCACCATCCCGAACTGGATCCCCCTGGGGCTGCTGGCGGTGTTCCCGGCGGCGGCGGTGGCGGCGGGGATGAGCCTGCCGGCCATCGGCCTGCACGCGGGGGTGGGGCTGGCGGGCTTCGTGGTTGCCATGGGCATGTTCGCCATGGGCTGGATGGGCGGCGGCGACGCCAAGCTGTTCGCGGCCTGCCTGCTGTGGCTGGGCTGGCCGGCGGCCGGGCCGTTCCTGATGATTTCGATGACGGCCGGCGGGATCCTGGCGCTGGGCCTGGTCACCCTGCGTTCGGCGCAACTCCGGCCCCTGGTGCTGCTGGGCCCGCCCTGGTTCGCGCGGCTGGCCGAGCCTGGGGAGGGCGTGCCCTACGGCCTGGCCCTGGCCGCCGGGGCGCTGGCCGCCTTCGCCCAATCGCCCTTCATGTCGGGATCGCCCCTTGCCTAGCGGCCGCGAGGGTCGCAATTGGAAGGCATGTCCGACGTGATCCTCGAGGCGGCCGAGGCCGCCGTTCCCGTGCATGCCCTGCTGGCCAGCGAAACGGAGGCGGCGCTCAGCCCCTTCGAGACCGCCCTGGCCAAGACCGCCGAGTTCAAGGGCAAGGCCGGTCAGGTGCTGGTGGTCCATGGCCAGGACGGGGCGCCGGAGAAGGTGCTGCTGGGCCTGGGGGCCGCGGCCGATCCGATGACCTTTCGATCGCTGCCCGCCAAGCTGCCGGCCGGCGCCTACCGGCTGGCGCAGGCGCCGCAGGAGCTCTCCGCCGAGCAGGCGGCCCTGGCCTTCGCCCTGGGGAGCTACCGGTTCGACCGCTACAAGACGCGCGGCGCGGACCGCGCCCGCTGGGTCGCGGAGGGCGTGGACGCAGCCGCCGTCCGCAACATCGCCCACGCCTGCGCCCTGGCCCGGGACATGGTCAACACACCGGCCAATGACATGGGCCCGCTGCAGATCGAGACCATCGCCCGGGAGATCGCCGGGCAGCACGGGGCGCAGATCACCGTGATCACCGGCGAGGGCCTGCTGGAGGCGGGCTATCCCGCCGTCCACGCGGTGGGCCGGGCGGCGCATCCGGACCGGGCGCCCCGGATGATCGAGATCAACTGGGGACAGGAAGGTGCCCCGCTGGTCGCCATCGTCGGCAAGGGCGTGGTGTTCGACACCGGCGGGCTGGACATCAAGCCCTCGGCCGGCATGCGGCTGATGAAGAAGGACATGGGCGGGGCGGCCCACGCCCTGGCGTTGGGCCGGATGATCATGGGGGCAGGCCTGCCGGTGCGGCTGGCGGTGCTGGTCCCGGTGGCGGAGAACGCGATCAGCGGCGACGCCATGCGGCCCGGCGACGTGATCGCCTCGCGCAAGGGCCTTTCCATCGAGGTGGGCAACACCGACGCGGAGGGGCGGCTGATCCTGGCGGATGCGCTCACGCGGGCGGGCGAGCTGGGGCCGGCGCTGACGATCGACCTGGCCACCCTGACCGGCGCGGCGCGGGTGGCCCTGGGGCCGCAGCTGCCGCCCTTCTACACCGACGACGAGGAGCTGGCGGGCCAGATCGCGGCGGCGGCGCAGGCCGAGGCCGATCCCCTTTGGCGGATGCCGCTGTGGAAGCCCTATGCGGACGCCATCGATTCGGAGATCGCCGACGTCAAGAACGACTCCGACGCCTGGGCGCAGGCCGGCTCGGTGACGGCGGCCCTGTTCCTGCAGAAGTTCGCCCCGCCCGGGCCCTGGGCGCATCTCGACATCTTCGCCTGGAATCCGCGCGTGCGGCCGGGCCATCCGGTGGGCGGCGAGGCGCAGGCGATCCGCGGCCTGTTCCGGATGATCCGCGAGCGATTCGCCTGATGGACACGCGGGTCACGCCGCTACGCGACGGAATCGCCGCGCGGGCCCTGGAAGGGGTGGTGGCGGCGGAGGTTTTCCTGGATCCGAAGGAGATGGCCTGCGCGGTCCCGGCCGCGGCGATCCGCGCCGCGCCGTCGGCGGACGCCGAGCAGGTCGACCAGCTGTTGTTCGGCGAACGATTCGCGGTGCTGGAGGAGGAGGGCGCCTTCGTCCTCGGCCAGGCCAGCCGCGACGGCTATGTGGGCTATGTGGAGGCCGCCGCCCTGGCGCCGGCCGGGCCCGCCCCGACCCACCGGGTGAGCGCGATCCGCACCTACGCCTTCGCCGAGGCCAGCATCAAGTCGCGGGCATCCGGGCCCTATTCGCTGAACGCCCTGGTTACGGTGGAGGCGCAGGACGGCAAGCTCTCGAAGGCAGCCGGCGCGGGCTGGATCACCACGGCCCACCTGACGCCCATCGGGATGTTCGAGGCAGACCCGACGGCGGTCGCCGAGCGGTTCCTGGGGGCGCCCTACCTTTGGGGCGGGCGCGAGAGCCTGGGGCTGGACTGCTCGGGCCTGGTGCAGCAAGCGCTGATGGCCTGCGGCCTGGCCTGCCCGCGCGACACCGACATGCAGCGGGCGCTGGGCGCGGAGATCGACGCCGCGGCCTTCGGGCGCGGCGACCTGGTGTTCTGGAAGGGCCACGTGGCCATCGGCTACGGCGAGGGCGCCATTCTGCACGCCAACGCTCATCACATGGCGACGGCGGTGGAGCCGCTGGCGGAGGCGATGGCGCGGATCGAGGCGGCGGGCGCGGGCCCGCCGATCGCCTGGCGGCGACTCCTCTAGCGGACCTAGTGCGCCTTGCCGGGCGGGGTGGCTTGCTGGGCGGGCGCGCCGGGAGCCGGGGCGCCGACGCCCTGGCCGGCCGGACCGCCCGAGGTGGTCGGCGGGGTGGCCGTGGAGCCGGTGGCGACCGGAGCGCCTTCAGGAGCCGCGCCTTCCGGAGCCGCGCCTTCGGCCGGCGGCGGAGGCGCCGGGTTGGGCGCGGGCACGGGCAGGGTGCCGCCCTGCGAACGCAGGAAGGCGATCATGTTGATGCGCTCTTCCGGCTTTTTCAGGCCGACAAAGGTCATCTTGGTGCCGGAGACGTAACGCTGCGGCGCCTTGATGAATTCGGACAGGTGCGCGTCGTCCCACACCGGGATCTCGGCCGACTTGGCGGTCATGGCCGGAGAATAGGCGAAACCGCCATGGCTGGCGGGCTTGCGGCCGACGACGCCGAACAGGTTCGGTCCAGTGCCGTTGGCGCCGCCCGACGCGAAGGTGTGGCACGACTGGCACTTGGCGAAGGTCGCCTGGCCGGCGGCGATGTCGGCGGTGGGCAGGACCGTGCCCCAGTCGATGGGCGCCTCGGGCGCGGCGCCGGCGCCGCCTTCCTCAACCACCTCGACGAGATAGCCGGGCTTCTCGACCTCATGCGGGGCGAACAGGCCTTCGGAAACGGACTTCAGGCCGAAGACGGCCAGACCCGTGGCCAGCACCGCGCCGGCCACCTTGTTGAAAGTCAGGTCGCTCATCGTGCTTTGATCACGCCTCTTAAACGGCCGGCGGCAGCCGGCGAAACGCGCGGGAATCCCGCCCCTTGTTGCGTGCGCGTCTCTTACACGCTACCGGCGCTGGCGCAACCCGCCCAAAGCCAAGGCCATGAACCCGATCGTCCTGATCCCGGCCCGCATGGCCGCCACGCGTCTTCCCGGCAAGCCATTGGCCGATATCGAGGGCGTGACGATGATCGTGCGCGTGCTGCGCCAGGCCCAGGCGGCCGGCGTCGGGCCGGTGGCGGTGGCCGCCGGGGACGCCGAGATCGCCGAAGCCATCGAGGCGGCCGGCGGCCGGGCGGTGATGACCGATCCTGAGCTGCCTTCGGGTTCGGACCGCATCCAGGCGGCGCTGGCGGCGCTCGATCCGGGCGGGGCCCACGACGTGGTCATCAACCTGCAGGGGGACATGCCGTTCGTCGATCCGGGGGTGCTCTCGGCTTGCGCCGAACTGCTGGCGGCCCGGCCGGAATGCGACATCGCCACGGTGGTCGCGCCAGAGGGCTCGCCGGACGACCGGAGCAATCCGGACGTGGTCAAGGCGGTGCTGGCCGGCAATGGGCGGGCGCTCTACTTCACCCGCTCAACCCTTCACGGGGACGGGCCGATCTGGCGGCATATCGGCATCTACGGCTACAGGCGCGCGGCGCTGGAGCGGTTCAACGCCGCCCCGCCCTCGCCGCTGGAGCAGCGGGAGAAGCTGGAGCAGCTGCGGGCCATGGAGCTGGGCTTGAGCCTCTGGGCGGCGCGGGTCGCGGCTGCGCCGATCTCCGTCGACAGCCCCGCGGACCTTGAGCGGGCGCGGGACTACGCTAGGACTGGGGCATGACCAAGCGCATCGCGTTCCAGGGCGAGCTGGGCGCCAACAGCCACGAAGCTTGCATGGCCACCTATCCCGGTCATGAGCCGGTCCCGTGCGCCACCTTCGAGGAGGCGTTCGAGGCGGTGAAGTCCGGCGACTGCCAGCTGGGCATGATCCCGGTGGAGAACTCCATCGCCGGCCGGGTGGCGGACGTGCACCACCTACTGCCGGCCTCGGGGCTGAAGATCATCGGCGAGTATTTCAAGCCGATCCATTTCCAGCTGATGGCCAACCGGGGCGTGAAGCTCGAGGACCTGAAGACGGTCGCCTCGATGGCCATCGCCCTGGGCCAGTGCCGCAACATCGTCCGGAAGCTCAAGCTGCGCGGCGAGACGGTCGGCGATACGGCGGGCGCGGCCAAGATGCTCGCCGAGCGTCCGGATCCCACCAGGGCGGCCCTGGCGCCGGCCGCGGCGGCCGAGATCTACGGGCTGGATATCCTCGCCCGCGACGTCGAGGACGAGCACAACAACACCACCCGCTTCATCATCATGACGGCGCAGAAAGACCCGCCGCCGCCGCCCAAGGGCGTGCCCTGCGTCACCAGCCTAGTGTTCCGGGTGAGGAACCTGCCGGCGGCGCTCTACAAGGCGCTGGGCGGGTTCGCGACCAACGGCGTCAACATGACCAAGCTGGAGAGCTACATGGAGAACGGCGCCTTCGCGGCGACCTTCTTCTATGTGGAGGTGGACGGCCGGCCGGAGGACGTCGGTCTGGCGCGGGCGATCGACGAGCTGCGGTTCTTCTCGGAGGAGTTCGAGATGCTGGGGGTCTATCCGGCGGACCCGTTCCGGTATTCCTAGCCCTCGGCCCAGGCCTTGATGAGGTGGTGGGCGATGGCGTGGGAGGCGGGACAGCTGAGGCCTTCCAGCTGGCCGGCCAGCAGGGCCCGGGCCTCGGTCCTCGTGAACCAGCGGACGGCTTCCAGCTCGGTCTGGTTTGGCGCGGCTTCCTCGTCCTCCACCTCGGCGATCAGCCCGATCATCAGCGAGGACGGGTAGGGCCAGGGCTGGGTGGAGTGGTAGCGGACGGAGATCGTCTTCAGCGCCGCCTCCTCGGCCAGTTCGCGGGCGCAGGCCTCCTCGATGGTCTCGCCGGGCTCCAGGAAGCCGGCGAGGGCCGAGAACATCCCCGGCGGCCAGACGGCCTGGCGGCCCAGCATGGCGCGCTCGCCATGGCAGGCGATCATGATCACCACCGGGTCGGTGCGCGGGAAGTGCTCGACCTGGCAGGCCGGGCAGACCCGCTTCCAGCCGCCGTCGGCGACGCGGGACGGCTCGCCGCAGGCCGCGCAGAACCGGTGCCGGCGGCGCCATTCGAACATCTGCCGGGCGGTGGCGGCGATGGCCGCCTCGGGCGCGGGTAGGGCGAGGGCGACCTGGCGCAGCTCCTGGAAGGCGCCCAGACCGGACAGCGCGCCCTCGGCGGGGTCGGCCGCGCCCTCGATGTCGACGGCGAACACCGCCGCCTCGTCCCAGAGGCCCAGGAACAACAGGCGTTCCTCGCCGCCGGCGAGCTCGCCGGCCAGCGGGCCGGGGATATAGGCGAGGCGGAAGCCCTCGTCCGCGGCCTCCAGCAGGGGACGGCCGTTCCAGATGGCCACGGCCAGCGCTTCGGGCGCGGCCAGCTTCTCCGCGAGCCAGGCGGCGTCGCCGCGGCGCTCGCTGGCCCGGTCCAGCGGATTGCCGGCGAAGGTGTTGCGGAAGGCGGTCAGCGGCATGGGCGCTTCTACCGCTCCAGGCCCGTCTTGCGCCAGCCGGCCCAAGAGGCGATATAGCGGGCGGAGATCGGCGACGGGCGGACGCCTCGCCAACCTGGTCAGGGCCGGAAGGCAGCAGCCATAACGAGTTTCGCTCCGGGTCGTTGTCCGGTCTCCACCTTTCCTCTTACATGGCCCCATGGCGGACGAAGACCTGAGTCTCGACGAGGCGCCCGAACACGACCCGAACACGGGCGACATGTTCGGCGGCCCCCCTGCGCCTGTGGAGGACGACGCCGCCTATACGGTCCTGGCGCGGAAGTACCGGCCCCGCACCTTCGAGGACATGATCGGCCAGGAGGCGATGGTGCGGACGCTCCGCAACGCCTTCGCCTCGGGACGGATCGCCCACGGCTTCATGCTCACCGGCGTGCGGGGGGTGGGCAAGACCACCACCGCGCGGCTGCTGGCCCGGGCGCTCAATTACGAGACGGAGACCGTCAGGGAGCCCAGCCTCGACCTCACCCAGGAGGGGATCAACTGCCGCGCCATCATCGAGGGCCGGCATATCGACGTGCTGGAGCTGGACGCCGCCAGCCGCACCGGCATCAACGACATTCGCGAGATTCTCGACAGCGTCCGCTACGCCCCGGTGCAGGCCCGCTACAAGGTCTACATCATCGACGAAGTGCACATGCTCTCGACCCAGGCGTTCAACGGGCTCCTGAAGACGCTGGAAGAGCCGCCGCCGCACGCCAAGTTCATCTTCGCCACCACCGAGATCCGCAAGGTGCCGGTGACCATCCTGTCGCGCACCCAGCGGTTCGACCTGCGCCGGGTCGAACCCGACGTGATCGTGAAGAACCTGGAGATGATCTGCGAGGCCGAGGGCGCGCGGGTGGAGGTCGAGGGGCTGATGCTGATCGCCCGGGCCGCCGAGGGCAGCGTGCGCGACGCCCAGTCGATGCTGGACCAGGCCATCGTCCAGGCCGAGGCCGGCCAGACGGTGACCGCCGTGGAGGTCCGCGACATGCTGGGCCTGGCCGACCGGGCCCAGACCATCGGCCTCTTCGAGCAGCTGATGCGCGGCGAGGCGGGGGCGGCGATCGAGACGTTCCGGGGGCTCTATAGCTATGGCGCCGGGCCCGACCAGGTGATGCTGGACCTGCTGGACCACTGCCACGGCGCCTCGGTGGCCAAGGCGATCGGACCCCAGGCCCTGACCATGCCGAAGGACCAGGCCCAGAGGCTGGCGGCTATCGGGGCGGCGGTTTCGGCCGGTACCCTGTCGCGGATCTGGCAGCTGACCCTGAAGGCCTACGAGGAGGTGCGCCGGGCGCCCGACGCGGCGGCGGCGGTGGACATGGCCCTGGTGCGGCTGGCCTACGCCGCCGACCTGCCGGGGCCGGAGGAGGCGCTGAAGGCGCTGCAGGCCGGGGACGCTCCCGCGACGCCTTCGGGTGGCGGTGGGGGTGGCGGACGTGCGCCGTCAGGCGGCGGCGGGGGAGCCACGGCGGTGGCGCGTCACGCAGTCCCGCAGGCGGCCGTCGAGCCGGCGGTGAGCCTGCAGACCTTCGAGGACGTGCTGGCGCTGATCGATCGGCGGCGGGACATCGCCCTAAAGATGGACGTGGAGCGGTTCGTGCGGCCGGTGAGCTTCAGGCCGGGCGCCATCGAGTACGAGGCCGCGCCGGGGGCGCCGCGCGACCTGGCCCAGCGGCTGGTCGGTCGGCTGAAGGACTGGACCGGTGAGCGATGGTTCGTGACCCAGGCCGGCGGCGGCGGGGCCGAGAGCCTGTGGGAGAAGCAGAAGCGCGAGCAGGTCGAGGTGCGCGCGGCCATCGAGGCCGACCCCTTCGTGCTGCAGGTGATGCAGGTCTTCCCCGGCGCCGAGATCGTCGGCATCCGCAGCCTGGCCCAGCCCGAGGCGGTCGAGGCGCCGCCTCCGGACGACGAAGCCGATGAAGACTAGAGATTCAGCTTGGGTCCCGGCTTTCGCCGGGATGAGCGGAGGTGTTTTGAAGTGAAGGATTTCGGCGCCCTGATGAAGCAGGCCCAGGCCATGCAGGAGAAGCTGGCCGAGGCGCAGGCGAAGATGGCCGAGCTGGAGGCGGAGGGCACCTCAGGCGGCGGGATGGTGAAACTGAAGCTGCGCGGCGGCGGGGAACTGGTGCGCATCGACATCGACGAGAGCCTGATGGCCCCCGGCGAGGGCGAGGTGGTGGCCGACCTGATCGTCGCCGCCCATGGCGACGCCAAGCGCAAGCTGGACGCGGCCCAGGCCGAGCTGATGCAGGCCGCGGCCGGCCCGCTGGCCGGCATGGGCCTGCCCGGCATGCCGAAGTTCTGAATTGGCCGCCTCGGCAGGACCCGAGATCGAGCGGCTGATCAGCCTGCTCGCCAAGCTGCCGGGGCTGGGACCGAGGTCGGCCCGGCGCGCGGCGCTCACCCTGCTGAAGAAACGCGACCAGCTGCTGGCGCCCCTGGCGGGGGCCCTGGCGGACGCCGCGGCGCGGGTGAAGACCTGCGGGACTTGCGGCGCGCTGGACACCCAGGACCCCTGCGCCATCTGCGCCGACCGCTCGCGGGATGGGGCGCTGATCTGCGTGGTCGAAGAGGTGGGCGCGCTGTGGGCCATGGAGCGGGCTTCCGCTTTCCGGGGCCGCTATCATGTGCTGGGCGGCCTGCTCTCGGCCCTGGACGGGGTGGGGCCGGACGCCCTGAAGGTCGGACCGCTGCTGGAGCGGGCTTCCGACGAGGCGGTGCGGGAGGTGATCCTGGCGCTGCCGGCGACGGTGGACGGCCAGACCACGGCGCACTATCTGGCCGATCGGCTGGGCGGGGCTGGGGTCTCGGTGACCATGCTGGCGCGCGGCGTGCCGGTCGGCGGCGAGCTGGACTGGCTGGACGACGGAACGATCGCGCAGGCGATGCGGGCGAGACGGCCGGCTTAGGTCCCTCTCCCTGGCGCCGACTCACTTAAGCGCCTAAGAACACAGCATGAACGGACTCCTGATCTTCGCGGTGGCGTGCCTGGTCCTGGCGGCTGGGGCGGTGGTTTGGGCGCTGAAGGAGCGGATGCGGGCGCAGTTCCTGGAGCGACAGGGCGAGCTGCTGTCCATGCAGATGGCGCAGTCGGCGGCCGGCGTCGCCGAGGCGATCCTGAAGCGCAACGAGGAGGCGGTGGCCAGCCGCGAGGCGCTGACGCAGGCCAAGATCGAGGCCCAGCTGAAGCCGGTGGCCGAGAGCTTGGCGAAATTCCAGGAGCAGGTGACCGCGGTCGAGAAGCAGCGGGCCGAGGAGACCGGCAGCCTCAAGCAACAGATCACCCAGATGCTGCAGGCCTCGGCGGCCACCCAGGACGAGGCGCGCAAGCTCTCGGCGGCGCTGCGGCGTGGGGCCGGCGTCCAGGGCCGGTGGGGCGAGCAGACGCTGCGCAACGTGCTGGAGGCCGCCGGCCTGGTCGGCCGCTACGACTTCGAGGAACAGGCCTCCACCGACACCGAGGAGGGCCGGCGCCGGCCGGACGTGATTATCCGCATGCCCGGCGGCGGGGTGTTCGTGATCGACGCCAAGTGCTCGCTGAACGCCTTCCTGGATCTGCAGGACGCCGCCGACGAGACGGCGCGGGACCTGGCGGGCGCGCGCCACGTGCAGAGCGTGCGCGGCCATGTGAGTGGGCTCTGCGCCAAGGCCTACTGGGAGCAGTTCGACACCTCGCCGGACTTCGTGGCGATGTTCGTGCCGCTGGATTCGGCGCTGGCGGCGGCGCTGGACCGCGCGCCCGACCTGATGAACGAGGCCATGGACAAGCGGGTGGTGATCGTGACGCCGACCACGCTCTTCGCGCTCTGCAAGGCCGTGGCCTACGGCTGGCGGGTGGAGGAGCAGGCGGCCAACGCCCAGAAGATCGCCGACCTCGGCAAGGAGCTCTACAAGCGTATCGCGGTGATGGGCGGCCATGCCGGCTCGGTGGGCAAGGCGCTGGAGGCGGCGGTCAGCCGCTACAACCAGTTCGTCGGCTCGCTGGAGACCCAGGTGCTGAGCCAGGCGCGGCGGTTCGAGGAACTGAAGGTCGACCACCAGGGCCGCGAGGTGGTGGAGCTTTCGCCGGTGGAGACCGCGGTTCGGCCGCTGGCCAAGCTGTCGCCCGACGAGACCCCGCCGGTGCGGCTGGCGGCGGCGAAGGAAGGCTAGGCCCTCTCCCGGGGGCGACGTTCCCCCACCTTGACGGTCAGGTCCCGGGCTCTTACCTCCGCGCCATGGCGCTGCGCGAGATCCTGGTCGTTCCCCACCCTGTGCTGAAGCAGGTTTCAAAGCCCGTGGAGGCCGTGGACGACGACCTGCGCGCCCTGATGGACGACATGCTGGAGACCATGTACGCCGCGCCCGGCATCGGCCTGGCGGCGGTGCAGGTGGGCGTGCCCAAGCGGGTGATCGTCATGGACCTGGGCCGTGACGAGGACGATCGCCAGCCCCGCTACTACATCAATCCGGAGATCGTCTGGGCGTCGGACGAGACCGCGCCCTACGAAGAGGGCTGCCTGTCGGTGCCGGAATATTTCGACGAGGTGGAGCGGCCTGCGAAGGTGAAGCTCCGCTACCTGGACTACCACGGCAAGGCCGTGGAGGAGGACGCCGAGGGCCTGTTCGCCGTCTGCATCCAGCACGAGATGGACCACCTGGAAGGGGTGCTGTTCATCGACCACCTGTCGCGGCTGAAGCGCGAGCAGGCGATCAAGAAGGTCAAGAAGCTGACGGCGGCTTAGGCCGCCCCCCTCATCCGTGGGCCTGCGGCCGCCACCTTCTCCCGCGAGGGGAGAAGGGTTTACTTCACGTCCGGCTGGTCGGAGCCTTCGGCCTTGGCGGCGCCTTCGCGGGCGCCTTGCGCCGCGCCCTTGGCGGTTTCCTTGAGGACCGTGCCGACGTCGCTGGCGGCTTCCTTGAGCTCGGAGCCGACCTCCTTGACCTCGGGGCTGTTCATGGCGTCGCGGGTCTCATCGGCGACCTTGCCGGCGGCGGCCTCGACGTCGTTCCCGGCGTCGGCGGCGTCCTGCCGGTCGCAGCCGGCGAGGGCGATGGATAGCCCCATCAATGGGACAAGCGCGATCCTCAGCATATTGAATGCTCCCTTCGTCGGACTTCCAACGGCGAAGCTTGCGTGAAAGTTCCCGTCCGCGTAGGGCGGCCGGCATGCGCCTCGCCTTCCTGGGAACGCCCGACTTCGCCGCCAGGGCCCTGGCCGCCGTGCTGGCGGCCGGGCACGAGGTCGCCTGCGTCTATTCGCAGCCGCCTGCGCCGCGCGGGCGGGGTCAGGCCCTGAAGCCCTCGCCGGTGCAGGCGCTGGCGGAGCAGCATGGGCTGATGGTGCGCACCCCGGCATCGATGCGCGACCCGGCGGAGATCGCCGCCTTCGCGGCTCTGAAGCTGGACGCGGCCGTGGTGGTGGCGTTCGGCCAGATCCTGCCGGGGGCGGTGCTGGACGCCCCCCGGCTGGGGGCCTTCAACGTCCACGCCTCGCTGCTGCCGAGATGGCGGGGGGCCGCGCCCATCCAGCGGGCGATCATGGCCGGGGACAAGCTCACCGGTGTGCAGGTGATGCGGATGAGCGAGGGGCTGGACGAGGGGCCGGTGCTGGCCACCGCCAGTTTGCGAATCGACGCGGCCGAGACAGCCGGCACGCTGATGGACCGGCTGGCCGAGGCGGGGGCGGCGCTGCTGGTGGCGAGCCTGGCGGACATCGAGGCGGGGCGCGCGACGGAGACGGCACAGGCCGATGAGGGGATCACCTACGCCAAGAAGATCAGGACCAAGGAGGCGCGGATCGACTGGACCCAGCCGGCCGACGTCGTGGACCGGACGATCCGGGGCCTGTCGCCGTTCCCAGGCGCCTGGTTCGAGCTGCCGACCGACCGGGGCCCGGTGCGGGTGAAGGCCCTGCTGAGCGCCTTCGAGGACCGGGCCGGCCAGCCGGGCGAGGTGCTGGACGGGCGGCTGCTGGTGGCCTGCGGGGGCGGGGCGGTGCGGCTCCTGAAAGTGCAGCGCGAGGGGCGCGGCCCGCAGGACGCGGAGGCCTTCCTGCGGGGTTCGGCGGTCCCGGCCGGGACCCGGCTCGCCTGATGCCGCGCTACCGGCTCGACATCGAGTACGACGGGCGCCCGTTCCACGGTTACCAGGCGCAGGCGGGCCTGCCTTCGGTGCAGGAGACGCTGGAACGGGCCGTGAAGGCCTTCTGCGGCGAGGAGGTCCGGGTGCACGCCGCCGGGCGCACCGACACCGGGGTCCATGCCGAACATCAGGTGGTCCACATCGACCTGGCGCAGGACTGGCCGGCGGCCACGGTGCGCAATGCGCTGAACGCCCATCTGGTCCCACAGCCGGTGAGCGTCCTGGACACGTCCGTGGCGCCCGAGGGTTGGCACGCCCGGTTCTCGGCGACCGAGCGGCGCTACCGCTACCGGATCCTCAACCGCTGGAGCCCGCCGGCGCTGGACCGGGGACGGGTGTGGCACGTGAAAAAGCCGCTGGACGCGGCGGCCATGCACGCGGCGGCGCAGGCGCTGGTGGGCCACCACGACTTCACCACCTTCCGCGATCTGGCCTGCCAGGCGAAGTCGCCGATGAAGACCCTGGACGTGGCGCGGGTCAGCCGGATCGGCGAGGAGGTGGTGCTGGAGTTCGCTTCCCGCTCGTTCCTGCACCGGCAGGTCCGGTCGATGGCCGGCACCCTCTCCGAGGTGGGGGTCGGGCGATGGTCGATATCCGACCTGAAGGCGGCGCTGGAGGCCCGCGATCGGCGGGCCTGCGGGCCGGTGGCGCCGGCGGAGGGCCTCTATTTGACAGGCGTCAGCTACTGACCGAGTCTCGGCGGTCCGCCGGCCGGGGAGATTCGGGCCTGTTCAGAACCGCCGTCCTCGGAGCCGCCCTGGCTGCTTGCGCCGCCTGCGCCGCCGCGCCGGGCGTCGCGCAGGAGACCTGCATCCCCTATGCGGCGCGGGATACCGAGGTCGCGGGGCGTCTGTTCAGCTTCCAGTACTTCGGGCCGCCGACCTACGGCGAGCAGCCGGAGCGGGATTTCAAGGCCACCTACCTGGCCGTGGTCCTGGATTCGCCGGTCTGTTTCAAGGGCGGCAGGCTGAAGACCGAGTACAATCAGACGATCATCCAGCTGATGATGCCGCCGGCCGACATGCCCGCGGAGCTGCTGGGCAGCGTGATCTCGGTGCGCGGGGTGGTCGGTCACGGCAGCAACGCCCAGCGGCACTACACCGACATCATCATGCAGCCGGTCGAGATTTAGCCCCTGGGGCGGTAGTACCGGGCGAGGATGGCGCGGTAGACGGCCTGCAGCTGGCGGATCTCGGAGACCGGCGCGCGCTCGTCCACCGCATGCATGGTCCGCCCGACAAGGCCCAGTTCCACGACCTCGCACATGGCGCGGATGAAACGCGCGTCGGAGGTGCCGCCGGTGGTGGACAGTTCCGGGGCCTTTCCGGTGACGTCCTTCACCGCGTCGGACACCAGGGCCGTGAAGGCGCCGGGCTGGGTGAGGAAGGCCTCGCCACTGATCTGGGCCGTGACCTTGACCTGGCCTTTGAAGCCCTCGCCGGCCTTCGCCGCTTCTGCCTCGATCCAGGCGGCGAGCGCGGCGCCGGTGTGGGTGGGGTTGAAGCGAATGTTGAGCCGCGCGCGGCCGACGCCGGGGATGATGTTGGTGGCGGTGTTGGGCACGTCGATCCAGGTGACCTCCAGGTTGGAGGGCTGGAATTCGGGATACCCCTCGTCGAGGACGCGGTCCTGCAGGGCGGCCAGCAGGCGGATCAGCACGGGCGTCGGATTGGCGGCGCGGTGGGGATAGCCCACGTGGCCCTGGATCCCCTCGACGGTGATCTCTGCGTTGATCGAGCCTCTGCGGCCGACCTTGACCATGTCGCCGAAGGTCTCGGCGGAGGTGGGCTCGCCGACCACGCAATGGTCGATGGTCTCGCCCTCGGCGATCAGGGCCTCGACGACCTTCTTGGTGCCGTGGGTGGCCACGCCCTCTTCGTCGCCGGTGATCAGGAAGGAGACGGAGCCGGCGATCGCGCCGTCCGCGATGGCCTCGGCGGCCGCGGCGGCGAAGGCGGCGATGGCGCTCTTCATATCGACGGCGCCCCGGCCGATCAGCATGCCGCCCTCTATGTCGGCGGCGAAGGCGTCCTTGGACCAGGCGGCGGCGTCGCCCACCGGGACAACGTCTGTGTGCCCGGCGAAGCAGAGGTTGGGACCGGCCGTCCCGTAGCGGGCGTAGAGGTTCTCGATCTCGCCGAACTTCATACGCCGGCAGGCAAAGCCCAGGGCCTCCAGCGTGCGCTCGACGACGTCCATGGCGCCCTCGTCCGCCGGGGTGACGGAGGGCCTGCGGATCAGCTCGCGGGCGAGCTCGACGGCGTCGAGGGCGGCGGTCATGAAGCGGCTTTACGGCAACGCCCCGCGCCCGTCATCCCCGGCTAGTCCCGCAGCAGCTCGTTGATCGAGGTCTTGGAGCGGGTGCGTTCGTCGACGCGCTTCATGATCACGGCGCAGTAGGTGGAGGGCAGGGAGGGATCATGCGGGTTGGGGCGTGAGCCGGACACCACCACGGAATAGGCCGGCACCTCGCCGGTGAAGGTCTCGCCGGTCCGGCGGTCGACGATCGGCGTGGTGGCGGTGATGAAGGTGCCCATGGACAGCACGCTGCCCTCGCGGACGATGACGCCCTCGGCGACCTCGGACCGCGCGCCGATGAAGCAGTTGTCCTCGATGATGGTGGGGTTGGCCTGCAGGGGCTCCAGCACCCCGCCGATGCCGGCGCCGCCCGAGATGTGGACGTTGCGGCCGATCTGGGCGCAGGAGCCGACGGAGGCCCAGGTGTCGACCATGCTGCCCTCGCCCACGTAGGCGCCGACGTTAACGAAGGACGGCATGAGGACCGCGCCGCGGCCCACGAAGGCCCCGCGGCGGACAATGGCGCCGGGGACGGCGCGGAAGCCCGCGGCCTCGAAGCGCGCCGCGTCCCAGCCTTCGAACTTCAGCGGGATCTTGTCCCAGTAGGGACCCGGCATGAGCGCGGTGGGATTGAGGCCGAAGGACAGCAGGATCGCCTGCTTGATCCACTGATGGGTGGTCCAGACGCCGTCGGCGCCGCGCTCGGCCACGCGCAGGGTCCCGGCGTCGAGCCCGGCCAGCACCTCGCGCACGGCGTCGCGCAGATGGTTCGTCGTGGCGTCGCCGCCGCTCTCGCGCTCGGCCCAGGCGGCCCCGATGACGGACTGCAGGTCGGACATTCTCAAGAGGCCTCTTTGAGCCGCGCTGCGGTGAGGAACGGTTCCAGCTTGTCGGTACGGTGGTGGACGAAGGGTTCGGCGCAGGCCGCGGCGTGCGGGCCGACGAGGACGGTGGTGATGCCGAGCTCGGCGGCGGGCTTCAGGTTATGGACCGAGTCCTCGAAGAAGGCCGTGCGGGCCGGCCATATGTCGTGGGCGGCGGCCATGCGGGCGAAGGTCTCCGGGGCGGGCTTGGGCACATAGTCGGCCGAGCCGATATGGAAGACGTCGTCGAACAGGTGGGAGAGGCCGAGACGGTCCAGCACCCGCTCGGCGTGGACGTCGTCGGCGTTGGTGAAGATCAGCCGGCGGCCGGGCAGGCGTGCGATGGCCGCCACCAGCGCCGGGTCGCGGGCCAGGGCGTCCAGGCTCATGTCGTGGAAGATGGCGTGGAACGCCTTGGGCTCGACGCCGTGGTTGAGCATCATCCCCTTCAGCGTCAGCCCGTGCTCGGCGAGGTAGGCCTTCTGCAGGGCGTAGGCCTCGTCGCGCGGCAGGCCGGAGACGGCGACCACGAAGGCGGTCATCCGCCGCTCGATCTCCGCCATCAGGCCGCACTCGGCCGGGTAAAGGGTGTTGTCCAGGTCGAACAACCAGGTGTCGACGTGTGAAAGGTCAGGCCTTTTAGGATCTGGGCTCATCGGCAGACGAGCGTGCCCGCCCCGTGCTCGGTGAACAGCTCGACCAGCATGGCGTGGGGCCGGCGGCCGTCCATGATGACCACGGCCTCGACGCCGGATTCCACGGCGGCGATGGCGGTTTCGAGCTTGGGGATCATGCCCCCGGTGGCGACGCGATCCTCGATGGCCTTCCTGGCCTCGTCCACGGTGAGCTGGCGGATCAGCTGGCCCTTGGCGTCGAGCACGCCGGCCACGTCGGTGAGCAGCAGCATCCGCTTGGCCTCCAGCGCCTCGGCCAGGGCGCCGGCCACGGTGTCGGCGTTGATGTTGTAGGTCTCGCCGGTCTCCGAGACGCCGATCGGGGCGACCACGGGGATGTAGTCCTCCTCCGCGCCGATCAGGGCTTCCAGCAGGGTGGTGTCGATGATCTTGGGTTCGCCGACGAAGCCGAGATCGACGATCTGCTCCTCCACCGAACCCGGGATGCGGCGGGTGCGGTGGGCCTTTTCCACAGTGATCAGCCGACCGTCCTTGCCGGACAGTCCCACGCCCCGGACCTCGGCCTCGGCGCCGGCCTGGGTGATCCAGTTGGCGATCTCCTTGTTGATGGCGCCGGAGAGGACCATCTCGGCCACCTCCATCGTCGCCTGGTCGGTGACGCGCAGGCCGTCGACGAAGGTGGACTGGACGCCCGCCTTGGCCAGCCAGGCGCTGATCTGCGGGCCGCCGCCGTGGACCACGACCGGGTGCAGACCGAGCATCTTCAGCAGCACCACGTCGGCGGCGAACAGCTTGGCGACGGATTCCTCGCCCATGGCGTGGCCGCCGTACTTGATGACCACGGTCTCGCGGTCGTACCGCTGGATGTAGGGCAGGGCCTCGGCGAGCGTCCTGGCCGTCGCCCAACCCTGCTCTTCGCTGTCCTGGCTCAAGGCCCGCCGCTCCGTCCGCCTGTCGAGGCGCTCCGATAGCGGAGCGGGGGGCATGTGTCACGCGCCGCCGGGTGAGGCCATGGTCCGCAACTCGCCCGCGAGGGTCTCGATCACGGGGCCCCAGTCTCCCGGTTCGGCCTGTCTGAACAGGCGGACGGACCCATACCAGGGCATGGTCGGCCCGCTGGCGCCGTAGCGCCACGCGGGATTGGCCGGGATCATCGCCAGGCATGGCCGGCCCACGGCGCCGGCCAGGTGCGCCAGCGTGGTCTGCACCGAAACCACCACGTCGAGGTTCTCCAGCACCGCCGCCAGGTCCTCGAGGTCGCGGATGTCTTCGGCCGGGAAGCAGCGAACCGGGTTCGCCCAGCCGGCGTTGAAGGCCGCCACCTCGGCCTCCACCTCGCCGTACTGCAGGCTGACGAACTCGCAACCCGGCAGGTCGAGGATGGGACCCAGGGCCTCCAGCGGCACGGAGCGTGCGCCCTGACCGGTCACCGGGGATCCACCCCTCCAGGAGAGGCCCACCCGCAGCCGGCCGGCGGCCGGTCCCAGCCGCCTCGCCCACCCGGCCACCACCTCGGCGCGCGGCCGGAGGTAGGGTGCGCCGGGAAAGTCCTGCTCGCGGGTCCGGAAGATCGCCGGGAGGCTGCCGACGGCGATCACGCGGTCGACCTCCAGCTTGGCGGCGGCGCCGCTGGTCAGCTCCATGACCTCGGCCTCGGGGAAGGAGGCCGAGAACAGCCGCTGGAGGCGCTGATCGCCGACGTAAACCAGCTTTTTCGCCACGCGCAGGGCGTCGGGGATCGCGCTGGCGAACATCACCTCGTCGCCCAGGCCCTGCTCGCCGATGACCAGGATCCGCTGGCCGGCCAGCATCGCGGCCGTAGGCGACAAAGTCAGATGGCTGAAGATGGCCGGCCCCAGCGGCCCGCCCGAAGTGCGCACGAAGGCCTCGATGAGGAAGCGCGCCTCGAAATCCGCCCAGCCGCCGAAATCACGCAGCGCCAGCCGGGCCAGGGCGCGCGGCAGGCGGGCTTCGGGCCTTTCAGGGTGGGCGGTGATCGCCCGGTTGAGGATCTCGAGGGCGGCCCCGCAGTCGCCCAGGGCCGCCCGGATCGCACCGAGTTTCCAGAGGATATCGTAGTTGTCGGGCTCGAGCGCCGCGGCCCGCGTGTAGCTCTCGCGGGCTTCCGGTTGGCGGTCGAGCCCGGTCAGGCCGTCGCCGCGCAGCGACCAGCCCTCCGCGAAGCCGGGATCCTGCGCCACCGCCGCGTCGCCCAGCGCCAGCGCCTCCGCCATCCGGCCGCGGGCGCAGAGCAACTGGCCGAGATTCCAGAACGGGATGGGGTGGCGCGGATGGGCGGCCAGGGCCCGGTGGTACAGGGCCTCGGCCTCGTCGAACTGGTCCAGCCTGGCCAGCGCCTCGCCGAGGCCGGTCAGCGCCGGGACGTGCCGGGGATCGCGCTCGACCACCTTGCGGAAGCTGGACGCCGCCGCGTGCAGCTCGCCCCGCTCAAGCCGCGTCAGTCCTTCCTCGACCAGATCGTCCTGGCTCACCGCGCCCGCCGCCACCTCTATGGAGGCGATGCGATACCGGACGGGGGCCAGGGTGTCACGCCGCCCTAGGTGTCGACCTCGGGAAGCAGGCGGGCGAAATGATCCTCCACCGCGACGTAGCATTCGCAGGCGGCGCGCTCGAGGCCGGGGCGATCGATGACCTCAACCCGTCCGCGGTGAGTGCGGATCAGGCCGCGGGCGGCCAGGTCGCTGGTGATGGCGGTGACGGTGGTGCGTTGGACGCCCAGCATCTCGGCGAGGGATTCCTGGGTGAGCTCGATGACGTGGTCGCCGGCCCGGTCATGGGTGGCCAGCA
This sequence comes from Caulobacteraceae bacterium, assembly GCA_947476555.1. Taxonomy (GTDB): domain Bacteria; phylum Pseudomonadota; class Alphaproteobacteria; order Caulobacterales; family Caulobacteraceae; genus Phenylobacterium. Next base: position 57,332 of record CANJRI010000001.1, on the reverse strand, counting down.
GCCAGCGCGCGCAACGCTCCTCGGCCCGATGCAGGGCGTTGCAGGCGGCCGACTGCATGATCTGGGCGAGCAGGGCGTCGGCGTAGCGGGCGAAGAGGTCGCTGAACCGGCCCGAACCCAGCTTGGCGGCCTCCAGGTGGCTGGTGGGGATGCACAGGGCCCCGCCGGCGATCTGCACCACCGCCCGGCCGAACGCCGGCTTGTGGCCATCGCTGACGATGCCGCCCACGGCGCCCTCGCGGCCAATGGTGGCGGCCTCCACCTCACGGCCATCGCGGGTGACAATCAGCAGGGAGACCATGGTGCGACAGCAGGGAAAGTGGGTGAGGGCCACGTCGTCGCCTGGCTCGAACAGCACCTGGCCGCGCGTCAGCTCGACGACCTCCAGGTGCGGCTCGATGAATCCGAACTCGCGGGGGCTGAGGGCCGCCAGCAGGCGGTTGGCCCGGCGCAGGCTCTCCCGGGCCGGGCCATCCCGGCCGACCGCGATCTCAATGTTCGACATGGGGTGCTCCTGACCTGCTCGGCGGACTCAACGCCGAATGGTCAGGCTTGTTGCGTCGGAAAGGCGACGCGGCGGGGCGCTATTTCTGCGGGCGTTCGGCGAAGGTCGTCCGGGCCAGGGCGTCGCGCCATTCGCCCGCATAGTCGCAGTCCTCGTAGTCCGCGAAATAGGGGCCGCCGCGGGTGAAGTGGGCGATGCGGGCGTTGGGATTGGCGGGGTATTCGCCCACCAGCCAGTTCCACTCCAGCGGCAGGGCCCCGATCTGGGCTTCGTCCTCCAGCCATTTGAACTGGTGCAGCTCCAGGCCGCTTGCAGTCTGGACGTAGTCGGGGGTCAGGGCGCGGCAGCGCGCGTTGTTGAGCAGCATGACGCTGGACCAGTTCTTCTTCGGATAGCTGGCCTGCTGGTGTCCGAGGAATTTGACGGTGTCGCGCGGGACATAGTCGTGCGGGCAGACCATGACGGCGTAGTGGTCGTCGGCCAGGGCAAACAGCTCGGCGATGTCGGCCCTCGCCAGCATGTCGCAGTCCATGAACAGCGACCACCCGGTGTAGCCGGAGAGCCAGGGGGTGAGGAAACGCGAGAAGGAGAATTCGGTCGACTGGGCCCCGATCATCGGCCGATCGAAGACGCCTTTGAGGGACGTCAGGTTCACCGGCGTGAAGCGCACTGGCGCCGAGGCCCGCTCCAGGATCGACTGGGTCAGGACGTGGTAGGCGACGATCTCCTGGCGGTCGTAGCCGATGTAGACGTCGAAGGGCTCTGCCAAGCTAGTCTCCTAGAGCACGATGGGCCGCGAGCTCGGCCTTCACCTGCTCGATGACCGGCGCCCAGGCGCCAGGCGCCGCCTGGCGGAACAGCCGCACCGACCGATACCAGGGCATCGACGGCCCGTCAGCGGCGTAGCGCCACTCGGCGTTGTGGGGAACCAGGGTGAGGCAGGGCAGCCCGACGGCGCCGGCCAGGTGGACCAGGGCGGTCTGGACCGAGACCACGAGGTCGAGGTTGGCCGCCAGACCCGCCAGCTGCTCGAAATCCTCGATCTCGGAAGCCGGGAAGACGCGGAGCGGATGTCCCGCGGTCTCCTCCGCCACGTCGCCGTACTGGAGGCTGACGAATTCACAGCCGGGGAGGGAAAGGATCGGCGCCAGCTGTTCCAGCGTCAGCGAGCGCTCGCTGAGCCGGGTCCGGGCCAGGCCGCCGCGCCAGGAGAGGCCGACGCGCAGCTTGCCGGTCCTGGGGCCCAGCCGCGCGGCCCAGGCCTCGCGGACCGCCGGTCGGGGCGCGAGGTAGGGCGTGCCCGGGAAGGCGGCCTCATTCGGGCGGAACATGACGCCCAGACTGCCCATGGCGACAATCTGGTCGATCTCGGAGGGCGAGACCCGTGCGTCCTTCGGACCACTGACTGTCAAGCCCGGGAAGGAGGCGGCGAAGATCGCGGCCAGCCGAGCCTCGCAGACCAGGGTGATGGAGGCCGCCACCTTGGCGAGGTCGGGCAGCATGCTGGCGAACATCACCTGGTCGCCGATGCCCTGCTCACCGAGCACCAGCACGCGCTGGCCGGCGAGGCTGGCCGGGGTCGGATGGCGCGCGATTCGCGGCGCCATATCGGCGGTGATGACGCCACCCGAGCGGGACAGGAAGCGCTTGAAATCGAAACGCGCCTCGTAGTCGACCCAGCCGCCGAAATCGCGAAGCTGCATCCGCACGATGCCGCGCCGGTAGAGGGTGGCGGGCGCGCCGGGTTTCAGCGCGAGGGCGCGATTGAGGTCGAGTAGCGCGCCCGCATGGTCCCGGAGGGCCGCGCGGGCGAGGCCGAGCTGCATCGTGGCCTCGTAGGCGGGGCCGGCCGGGGCCGCGATCGCGCGCTGGTAGGCGTCGAGCGCCTCGGTGAAACGCCCCTTCGCGGCCAGGGCCTCGCCGCGCATCAGCAGCGCCTCGCCGTGATCGGGCTGCGCGGAGAGGACGATCTCGGCCAGTTTCAGGGCGGCGTCATGGAGGCCGGCTTCCATGAAGATCACGCCAAGATTCCGGACGGCGACCGGGTGTCCGGGCCGGATGGCGAGGACCGCCTGGAAGTGCTTGGCGGCGGTCTGCGCGTCGCCGCGACGCAGGGCCTCGACGCCGCGCGTCAGCAGGTCGGCGAGCGCCACCCTAGAGGTCGCAGGCGGCAAGGATCTCCGCCCGCAGCTCGGGGATCGACGTTCCCTTCTCGGCGGAGGTGGCCAGCACCCGGGGAAAGGCCGCGGGGCGTCTGGCGATCTTCCGCAAGGTCTCGGCGGTGACCTGGGACAGGTCGGACCCCCGCAGCTTGTCGGCCTTGGTCAGCACGATCTGATAGGAGACGGCGGACTCATCGAGAGCGTCGAGGGCATCGGCGTCGACCTCCTTCAGTCCATGCCGGGCGTCGATCAGCAGGTAGACGCGCTTCAGACTGGCGCGTCCGCGCAGGTAGTCGCGGCCGAGGTCCTGGAACTTGCGGGCCACCGATTTCGAGGCGCGGGCCCAGCCGTAGCCCGGCAGATCGACCAGTCGCAGCTTCTCGTCGGCCACGAAGAAGTTCACCTCGCGGGTGCGGCCGGGCTCGTTGGAGGCCCGGGCCAGGTCCTTGCGACCGGTCACCGCGTTGATCAGCGAGCTCTTGCCGACGTTGGAGCGGCCGGCGAAGGCCACCTCCGGAAGGTCGTCGGGGGGGAGCTGGGTGACGGCGGCCGCGCCCATCAGGAAGCGGACAGGGTGGGCGAACAGCACGCGAGCGGCCTCGATGGCCTCCGGCTCGAAGGTGGCCGCCGGCTCGATGTCCGCCTCGTCGGTCATGGCGCCGGCGCGGGTTTGCCGGTGACCTTGCGGATCAGCTGGTCGATCGGATTGTCCACCTTGAAACGACGCATGATCACGTACTGCTGGAGCAGGGTGAGCACGTTCGACCAGGTCCAGTAGATGAGCAGGCCGACCGCGAAGGGCGCCATGATGAAGGTGAAGATGATCGGCATGAACTGGAAGATCTTCTGCTGCACCGGATCCGGCGCGGGAGGGCTCATGGAGGTCGTCAGCCACATGGTCACGCCGTAGAGCAATGGCAGGATCCCGATGTGAAGGGGTCCACCAAGGAAGCTGCCGATCATCGGCGCGGTGGCCGGATCCCAGGGGATCAGGCCGAACAGGTTCCAGACGGTGCTTGGGTCGCGGGCCGAGAGGTCGCGTATCCAGCCCATGAACGGGGCGTGGCGCATCTCCAGGGTGACGGTGAGCACCTTGTAGAGGGCGTAGAAGACCGGGATCTGCAGCAACAGGGGCAGGCAGCCGGCAAGCGGGTTGACCTTCTCGCGCTGATAGAGGGCCAGCAACTCCTGCTGCTGCTTGGCCGGATCGTCCTTATATTTTTTGCGCAGCTCCGTCATCTGGGGCTGCACCTTCTTCATCTTGGTCAGGGACTCGTACTGCTTGTTCGCCAGCGGGAAGAAGATCGCCCGCACCACCACCGTCAGCAGCAGAATGGCGATGCCGAAGTTGCCGATCTGCTGCTGGATGAAGGCCAGGAACGAGAAGATCGGCCGGGTCAGCATTCGGAAGTTGCCCCAGTCCACGGCGTCGTCGAAGCGCGGCGCCTTCAGCTGGGCCTCGTATTCGCGCAGCAGCGGCACCTGCTTGGCGCCGGCGAAGACGTGGGTGGTCTCGGTGGCGCTCTGGCCGGGGGCGACGGTCACCGGCTGGCCGACGTAGTTGGCGTCGTAGATGCCGGGCCCGGTCTGGGTGCGCCGGAACTGGCCGGTGAGCTTCTCCGACTGATCGGCCGGGATCAGGGCGGTCAGCCAGTACTTGTCGGTGATGCCCACCCAGCCGCCGGTGGAGGTGTAGGCCGGCCCGCCGCCGTTCTTGACCCACTTGGTGTACTTCATCTCGCGGGTGCGGCCGTCGAGGTAGCCGATGCCCCCCTCGTGAACGATGTTGTTCTTCCCGAGGTCGGGCGGGACGCCCTGGCGCTGGACCGAGCCGAAGGGCGCCAGGGTGATCGGCGCCGTCGTGGCGTTCTGGACGGTGTCGCTCACCGTGAACATGAACTTGTCGTCCACGGAGATGCGGCGGACGAAGGTCAGGCCCTGGCCGTTCACATAGGTGAGGGTGATGGGGCTGGTGGGCGTCAGGGCCGGCCCGCCCTCGGTCAGCGTCCAGGGCGTCCGCGCGCCGGGCAGGCCGGGGACATTCTGGCCGAGCCAGCCGAGGTCGGCGAAGAAGGCGAACTGCGAGCCCTCGGGCCGCAGCAGCTCTACGGCGGCGGCGTCCTTGTCGACGGTCTGCCGGTACTCGGTGAGGTAGAGGTCGTCGAGCCGTGCGCCGGTGAGGGACAGCGAACCGGTCAGGGCCGGGGTCTCGATGCGGATGCGGGGGGTGGCGGCCGCGGCCGCCTGGCGGGTCAGCACCTGGGGGACCTGCGGCATCGCCGGAGCCCCGACCTGGCTGGAGGCGGCCCCGGCGGCTGGCGCCTGACGGGCCAGCTCAGCCTGGCGCCGCTCGGCCGCCGGATTGAGGACGAACGCCTGGTAGAGGGCGAGGAGGATGGCCGCGCACACGAAGAAGATGATCGTGTTGCGAGTGTTGTCGTCTCTCATGTCGGGGGGCGCGGTCCGGCGGAAGGGGGCGGGCTGGCCTCCACAGATGGGGCCTCTATATCGGCGGCGAGCCTTATCAGCGCGCTTTTCACGTCGTCAAGCAGACGGTCCCAGGGACGCTTGGTCGCGCCGCCCCGGGCGATGAACACATAGTCGAAGCCTGGGCGGGCGTGATGAGGCAGCAGCAGGCGCGCGGCCTCGCGCATCCGGCGCTTGGCCCGGCTGCGCTCCACGGCGCCGCCGATGCGACGGGTGGCGGTGAAACCGGCGCGGACCAGGGCGGCCTCGTCGCGGGACCGGGCCTGGACCAGCACCGCGCCCCGGGCGCAGGCGGGCGCCTTAGCGCAGGCCAGGAAATCGGCTCGCTTCTTCAGGCGTTCGATGGGAAAGGCGTCCGGCACGCGGACACCATAGCGCGCCCGGCGCCTAGGCGCTCAGCCGCTTGCGGCCCTTGGCCCGACGACGGGCGAGAATCTTTTGCCCATTCACGGTGGACATGCGCAGGCGGAAGCCGTGACGGCGCGCGCGCACCAGGCGGGACGGTTGAAAAGTCCGCTTCACGAGACGGCTCCAGGCGAAAAATCGAGGCGCGGTGAGTAGTTGAAGGATGGGGCCCTGTCAACCGGCCAGCGTCACCACGATGGTTCCGCGCCGGGTGGCGACCAGGGTGTGCTCGTACTGGACAGTGGGCTGGCCGCCGGTCGGCCGCAGGGTCCAGCCGTCGCCGACTTCCTCGACCCAGTCGTCGCCGAGGGACAGGAACGGCTCCAGGGTGAAGACCAGGCCCTCGGTGATCTGCCGGCGCTCGCCGGGCTCCGCCCAGGTGGGGATTTCCTTGGGATCTTCATGCAGGGCGCCGCCGACGCCGTGGCTGGCGAGGTTGCGGACCAGCGAATAGCCGTTTTTCCGCGCGAAGGCCTCGATCCGGCGGCCGGGTTCGGCCAGGGAGGCCCCGGGACGGACGGCGCGGATGCCGCTCCACAGCGCCCGGCGGCCGTCGCGGCAAAGCTGCTCCACGCGCCGGGCGACCGGCGGGACCGCGAAGCTGGCGCCGGTGTCCGCGAAGAAGCCGCCCAGTTCCGCCGACACGTCGATATTGACGAGGTCGCCGGCGGCGATGCGCCGCTCGCCGGGGATGCCGTGCGCCACGTCCGGTCCGACCGAGATGCAGGTGGCGCCGGGAAAGCCGTAGGTGAGTTCGGGGGCGGGTCGCGCTCCGCCGTCCTCAAGGACCTTTCGCCCCAGGTCGTCCAGCTCGCGCGTGCTGATCCCTGCCTCCAGCGCCTCGCCCATGACCTTCAGCGTCCGGGCCACGAGAGCCCCAGCGGCCTTCAGCTTCTCGAGCTCTTCCTCACTGCCGACGGTCATCGAGGCTCCTCAGGTCAGGTGTCCGCTGAAGGCGGCCCGGACCAGGCCGCCGATCTCGCGAGCGGCGACGTCGGCGCAGGGCACGGCGCCGGTCATGCCCAGGAAGCCGTGGGCCAGGCTGTCGTAGCAGCGGTAGGCGGTGGGCACGCCGGCGGCCCGCAGCTTCCTGGCGTAGGCCTCGCCCTGGTCGACCAGGGGGTCGAAGCCCGCGGTCACGACGATGGCGGGGGCCAGGCCGGAGAGGTCCTTCTCTCGCAACGGAGAGACGCGGACGTCGGTGGGCGCGTCGTCGGGGCCGAGATAGTGGCCCAGGAACCAGTCGATGGCGTGTTTCGAGAGCGGGAAGGCGTCGGCGTAGGTGACCATGGAGGGGGTGTCCGACGCCAGGTCGGTGGCCGGATAGACCAGCACCTGCAAGGCCGGCTGCGGCTCGCCGGCCCGCCTGAGGTCGTGGCAAGCCACGGCCGCGAAGGCGCCGCCGGCGGAGTCGCCGCCGATCGCCGCCAGGCCCGGCGGGGCGCCGAAACGCTCGGCCTTGTCGCGACCCCATCGGAAGGCGGTGAGGATGTCCTCCAGGCCGGCGGGAAAGCGGTTCTCCGGCGCGAGGCGATAGTCCACCGACAACACGGCGCAGCGCCCGGCGCTGGCCAGCGTGGTGCAGAACGGGTGGCTGGATTCGACCGAGCCCAGCACCCCGCCGCCCATGTGCGCCCAGATCATCAGCGGGGCTTGCGGATCCTGCTGCGCCGGCCGGTAGAGCCGGGCGAAGATCTCCCCGCGCGGGCCGGGCAGGGCCACGGTCTCCCATCGGACGCCGGGCTCTGGATCGCCGGCCAGCCGGGCCATGCCCTCCTCGCTGCTGCGGCGGGCCTCCTCCACCGTCAGACTGGTGAGGTCGGGCAGCTTGGCGGCTTGGGTCGCGATGAACTGCAGGCGTGGGTCGAGGGTGCGCCCCCCTTTGTAGACCACGCCGCCGCCAGCCATCAGCCGCAGCACGGGAGAGGGCAGGGACAGGAGCCTGCGGACCAACAGGCGCTGGGTCGCGTCGCCGGTCACGGCTTCACCGCCGGCAGGCCCCGGACGCCGCCCAGGATCATGGCGACCGCGAAGTCGGCGGCGGCCTCGGTGTCGACCGGCTCCCGCCGGATCATCACCCCGCCGATCTCGCGCACCATGGAGATGCAGGCGGTGGCCAGGTAGTCGGTGTCGGTGGCCGGTCCCTTGCCGGCGGCGATGGCCGCCTCGATGGCGTCGCGGACCTCCAGGAAGACGGCGTGCATCTCCGGCGTCTCGCCCTGCACCCGCAGGCCCGCGGGGTCCTGGGGGTTGGCGGCCAGCCAACGCATATGTTCGCTGGCCCGGTACTGCAGGTAGGCGCGGATGGCGGCGCGGAGGAAGTCGCCGAAGTCGGGATTGGCGGCGCGGATGGCCTTGAGGATCGGGCCAAACCGCTTGGCGCCCTCGTCGGCCAGGGCGGAGAACACCTCCTCCTTGGAACGGAAGTAGTTGTAGAAGGTCCCGGCGGCCAGGCCGGTGCGACGGATGATGTCGCGCACGGTGCAGGCCTCATAGCCCAGGTCGGAGAACACCTCGCGCGCCGCATCCAGGATCGCCTGGCGGTTCTGGACCTTGGTCTGCTCCCGCTTGCCGGCGGGTAGGTAGGCGAGGTTGGACATCGGTCCGCTATGTCGACTCGTCAAAAGTGACGGGCGTCATAGTCGAACCAAACCCGCGCGACGGCAAGGGTCCTGGCGATCAGGTCCCGAAGACCCAGCCCTCGGTGAGGCTGGAAAGCTGGACGCCGACCAGGATCAGCCGGTCCGACCCTATGCTCAGCGCCACGTCGGCGCCGACCTGGGCCGTAGTGTAACTGGTTCCGGGCAGCAGCTGGACGCGATCGCCCTCGGCGCGGTTGAAGTCCGAGACCCGGTCGATCCCAGCGCCCGCGAAGAAGTGGAAGGTGTCGGCTCCGGTCCCGCCGCTGACGTCGTCGTCGCCGCGGTCGCCGGACACGAAGTCATCGCCGGCGCCGCCCCGTACGATATCGTTCTCCTGGCCGCCCCGGACCACGTCGTTCCCGGCGCCGCCCTCGCAGGTATCGACGCCGAGGTTGCCGAGGACGACGTCGTCGCCCTCGTCGCCGGACAGCAGGTCATTGTCCTTGCCGCCCACCACCCAGTCGCCGTCCGCGCCGCCGGAGACCGTGTCGTCGCCGGCGTTGCCGTGGGTGTCGTCGAAGGCGGCTCCGCCGTCGATGCGGTCATTGCCGTCGCTACCGCGCAGGAAGTCCGCGCCCTCGCGGCCCTCGATGCCGTCGCCGCCCGCCTCGCCGAGCAGGATGTTGTCGCGCCAGTCACCGCGCAGGATGTCGTCCCCGACAGTGCCGCGCAGGTTCTCGATGCTGTCGTAGGTGTCGAGCCATTCGCCCGTGTAGCCGCCTGAGTAGAGGTCGGCCTGCACGGTGATCGTGCTGCCGGAATAGTCGGCGGTGTCGAAGCCCTCGCCGCCGCGCAACAGGTCGGCGCCGTCGCCACCGGCGAGGTTGTCATGGCCGTCCCCGCCCTCCAGCGTGTCGTGCCCGGCGCCGCCCGACAGGACGTCGTCGCCGGCCAGGCCGCGCAGCAAGTCCCGGCCGCCCCGCGCCAGGATGAAGTTCGAGGCCGCATCGCCGGACAGGGTGTCGTCGAATTCGGAAGCGGCGATGTGTTCGATCCCGGACAACACATCTCGCCCGCCGTAGCCGTCGTCGGCCGTCCCGGCGGCAAGGTCCACGCGCACGGCCTCGGGCGAGAGTTGATAGTCCGCCGTGTCGATGCCGGCCCCGCCGGCCAGGGTGTCATTTCCGGCCAGGCCCGCGATCAGGTCGTCCTGCGCCGTACCTTCCAGGGCGTCAGGCCCGGAGGTTCCGTTGAGGGTGCTCATTTGGTTACGCAACTGCTCCGAGGCCGGCGACCAGAGCCGGCCAAGCGTCCAAAAGCCGAGCGAGGCCAACGGGTTCCAAAGGTGGAGCTTTTTCGGGCTAGACCCGGGTCATCAGGGCCATGGCGCCGGCCGGGGCGCGGACCTTCCCCTCGTGGATGATGAAGGCGTAGACGTCGCGCGGCTTTTCGGGGGCGGGCTCGGGGGAAACGGCCGCCAGGTCCGCCGGGTGGCGTCCCTGGGCGTAGGTCTTCAAGCGCCCGGCCCAGCGATCAAGATCCTTCGGGCCGTAGGCGGTCTCGATATCGTCGGAGCCGGTCTGCAGGCGGACGTAGACGACCTCGCCGGAGACGTCGGCGATCAGCGGGTAGTCGTGATGGTCGGCCAGGCAGATGGCGGCGCCGTATTTCCGAGCCAGGGCGATGAACTCCGGCGTGCAGAAACTCTCATGGCGGGGCTCAAGCACGTGGCGCAGCGGTAGGCCGCCGACGCTGTCCGGCAACAGCTTCAGGAAGCCCTCGAAATCGGCGGGGTCGAACTTCTTGGTGGCCATGAACTGCCAAAGGACCGGGCCCAGCCGGTCGCCGAGCTCGGTCAGGCCCTGGTTCAGGAAGGTCTGGACGGAGGCCTCGCCCTCCGCGAGCACGCGGCGGTTTGTGCAGAATCGCGAGGCCTTCACGGCAAACCGGAAGCCGTCCGGGGTGGCCGCCCGCCACTTGGCCCAGCTGTCCGGCTTGAAGGTCGAATAGTAGGTGCCGTTGATCTCGATGGCCGACAGGCGTTCGGCCATGTAGGCCAACTCGTCGGCCTGCTTCAGGCCCTTGGGGTAGAAGACGCCCCGCCACGGCTCGAAGGTCCAGCCCCCGACGCCGCAGCGGATCTGGCCGGCGCGCGCCATCCTACTTCCTCTGCGCCGCGGTCTTGTCGCGCTCGGCCTTGAACTCCGCGCCGGGCTTCCACTCCGGCCAGACGCGGGAATTGGCGAGCTGGGCGCCCAAGTCGAACATCATCGCGCCGTCGGCCACGAGGCCCTCGGCGTTCCAGTCGGCGGTCACCTGGTCGGACGGCTGGTGGTAGCGCTCGGTGGTGTAGGTGGTGGAGAAGGCCGCGCCGGCCGCCTTGCCTCCCGCCACCAGATCTTCTCCGGAATCGAAGGAGATGGCCGGCACACCGCGCTTGGCCAGGGGGAAGTGGTCGGATCGGAAGAAGCTGCCGGCCTCCGGACGCGGGTCGGGGCTGTAGGTCCGGCCATGCGCCTTGCCCACCGCGATCAGGTCGTCCTGCAGGGTGAGCGGGGCGTTGCCAGAGGTGGAGAAGTCGCGCGCCTTACCGGTGGGGGAGAGGGCGTCCATGTTGAGGATGCCGACCGTGGTGGCCAGGGGATAGATCGGCTTGGCGGCATAGTACTCCGAACCCAGCAGGCCCTTCTCCTCGGCGGTGACCACCAGGAAGCTCACCGACCGCTGGGGCTTGGGGCCGGCGGCGAAGGCGCGGGCGATCTCCAGGAGGACGGCGACGCCGGTGCCGTTGTCGACGGCGCCATTGTAGATCCGGTCCCCTTTTGCGTCGGGCAGGCCGACGCCCAGGTGGTCCCAGTGGGCGGTGTAGATCACCTGCTCATCCGGGCGGCCCGAGCCGCGCACCGTCCCCATGACGTTCCTGGAGATCACCTTCTGGGCGTCGACGGCCATCTCCACGGAGAGGGTGACGCCGGTGAGCGGCACGGGCCTGAAGGCTTTGGTGCGGGCGGCGGCCTTCAGGGCCTCGAAGTCCTGGCCGGCGGCCGTGGCGAGGGCGGCGGCGGCGTCACGCTGGATCCAGCCCTCCAGCGGCGCGTGGGCCTCCAGCGGCCTGTCGCGGATGACGTCGAACACCTCGCCCGTATTGGAGTTCTTCACAGTGGCCCAGCCGTAGGAGGCGGGCGCGGTCTCGTGGATCACCAGAAAGCCCACGGCGCCCTGGCGGGCGGCTTCCTCGAACTTGTAGGTCCAGCGACCGTAATAGGTCATGGCCTTGCCGCCGAAGTCGCCCTCACCGCCCTCGAAGTCGGGGTCATTGACCAGGACCAGGCCGATCTTGCCCTTAAGATCGACGCCCTTGAAGTCGTCCCAGCCGCGCTCGGGCGCCGTCACGCCGTAGCCGAGGAAGACCACCGGCACGTCCTTCACCGAAAGCTGGGTCTGGCCGGTCTGAGAAGCGCGCACGGCGATCTCCTCGCCCTGGGTCCAGTTGAGATGCTGAGCGCCGGCCATGGCCATGACCGACACCGGGCCCTTGGGGGCGAAGCGGGCGAGCGGCACGTCCTGGGTCCAGGCGCGGCCGGTGCGCAGCGGCTCGCCCGCGGGGGCGAGGCCGGCGGCCTTCATCTGGGCGATCAGGTAGGAGACGGTCTTGATCTCGGCCGGGCTGGCGGGGGCGCGGCCCTCGTATTCGTCGGAGGCCAGGACCTTCACGTCGCGCAGGATACGGGCGCCGTCGAGCGGCGGGGCGGCCAGGGCCGCGGTGGCGAGGCTGGCGAAGGCGGATGCGTAGAAGACAAGGTGTTTCATAAAGTTACTCAAAATGGGGTCGAAAATTGCGGCGATCGTAGCTTGGCCGGATGGAAGCGGCTAGGGCTCCCGCCTACCTGGGTTGGAACCAAGCCAGGTGGGGCGCCGGGGATACACCCGATTTCTGTCGTCCGACTGTGTCCTGATTGTAATTCACCGAACGGGATAACGTGGTGTACACTGCGCCCCGTCTTGCGCTTACGGCGTCAATAGCCCCGACCCTAGATGCGAACCAAGGCCCTTATCCTCGTAAGCCTGGCGCTGAGCGCCTGCGCGTCTCCCCGCGCGGCGGACCTGCGCCTGCCCGGCGCCTACGAGGCCCCGGCGGCGGCGCCCGCGCAAACGGTGGCGCTGGACCAGTGGTGGACGGCGTTCGGCGACGCCGACCTCACCGCCCTGGTGGACGAGGCTCTGGCTCGCAACGTCGACGTGCGCACGGCCGCCGCCCGGCTGGCCGAGGTGCGGGCGCAGCGGGAGGGCGTGTTCCTGGGCCTGCTGCCGTCAGGGGACCTGACAGGCGCGGCGCGGCGGACGGAGACCGAGCAACTTTCGGGCGCCAACATCGACCTGCCGAACTTCTCGACCTACGGGACCACGGAGAACTATCAGGCGAACTTCAACGTCAGCTGGGAGGTGGACCTGTTCGGCCGGCTGCTGGCGGCCAACCGGTCGGCGGCGGCGGAATTGATGGCCAGCCGGTTCAGCTACGAGGGGGTGCGCGCCGCGATCGCCGCCCAGACCGCCGACGCCTGGTTCCAGGCCCGGGGACTGGCGATCCAACTGGCCGACGCCAGGGAGTCCGCGCGTATCCAGCGGAGCCTCTACGACACGGCGACCAAGCGCGCATCCGTCGGCCTGGCGGCGACCTCGGAGCCCGACCGCATCGCCGGCGACCTCGCCCGCTCCGAGGCCGAGGTCACGGCGCTGGAGGCCGAGCTTCAGGCCCAGAAGCGGGCGATCCTGATCCTGGCCGGCCGGGTGGTCGAGCCCACCGCCAGCCTCAACACGCCGCCGGCCGTGGGCCAGGCGCCGGCGGTTCCGGCCGCCCTGCCGAGTGAGCTGCTGCAACGCCGCCCGGACGTGCGGGAGGCCGAGGCCCGGGTGCGCGCCGCCGCCGGCCGGCAGGACATCGCCGCCCTGGCCTTCTTCCCGACCTTCACACTGACGCCGGGGCTGGGCTGGTCGCGGCAGGTCCAGCCGACCCTGGAAACCGAATCGCGGAGCTGGACGATCGGCGGGACAGTGATGCAGCCGATCCTCTCGATCCCCCGGCTGCTGACCGAACTGAAGGCCGAGAACGCCCGCACCGAGCAGGCGGTGATCGCCTATGAAAAGACCGTACAGACCGCCTTCCAGGAGGCTGAAGGCGCCCTGGTGCGGCTAGACGCCGACCGCCGGCGCGTGACCCTGCTGACCGAGGGCGAGGCGCGGGCCGCCCGCGCCTACGAATCCGCGCGGCTGGGCTACGCCAGGGGCCTCACCGACCTTTCCACGGCGCTCTCGGCCGAACAGGCCTGGCGCGCCACCCGGGCGCAACTGACCGAAGCCCAGGTCCAGGCCCTGCGCCGGACCGTCCAGGCCATGAAGGCGATTGGCGGAGGCTGGCCGGTCCAGGCCTACGCCCAGGCCGGATGAGAAGAATCCAGATGCTGCGAACCCTCCCGATCCTGATGGCCGCCGCCCTGGCGCTGACGGCCTGCGGCAAACCCGAGCCGAAGAAGAGCGAGGCCGCGCAGACGCGCACGGTCCGCGTCGTGCGGGTGGAGCCTCGGGCGATCACCGGCGCGGTGGCCGCCTCCGGCGACCTGGCGCCCCGCGAGGAGGCCGCGGTGAACCCCGAGGTCACCGGCTTCCGCGTGGCGCGGGTGACCGCCGACGTGGGCGACTACGTCCGCGCCGGCCAGACCCTGGCGCAGCTCGATCCCACCCTGCTGCAAGCCCAGCTCGCCCAGGCCCAGGCCCAGGCCGACCAGGCCGAGGACCAGGCCCGGCGCGTGGCCGACCTGGACAACCAGGGCGTCCTTCCGCAGGAGCAGATCGCCCAGCGCCGGTTCCAGGCCCAGGTGGCGAGCGCCAACCTGCGCGACCTGCAGGTGCGGATGCGCAAGATGTCGGTGGTCGCCCCGGTGTCCGGCCTGATCCTGGAGCGCACCGTGCGGCCGGGCGACCTTTCCACCGGCGCCGCCACGCCCTGGTTCCGCATCGCCCGCGACGCTCAGGTGGAGCTGGCGGCGCAGCTGGCCCAGGACGACCTGGCGCAGGTGCGACGGGGCATGCGCGCCACCGTCACCCTGCCGACCGGCGCCACCGCGCCCGGGACCGTGCGGCTGGTCTCCCCGCAGATCGATCCCCAGACCAAGCTCGGCGAGGTCCGCATCACCCTGCCGGCGCGAGCCGACATCCGGGCCGGCGGATTCGCCCGCGCGGTGTTCCAGGACGTCTCCGGCAGTGCGCCGGCGGTTCCGGAGACGGCGGTCCGCTACGACGCCGACGGCGCCAGCGTGATGGTGGTGGGCGCCGATAACCGCGTGCGCCGGGCTCCGGTGCAGACCGGCCAGCGCGGCGCGGGCCTGGTGGAGATCGTGCGCGGGCCGCCGGTCGGCTCGGTGGTGGTGCTGAGCGCCGCGGCCTTCCTGGTGGACGGCGATCGGGTGCGGCCGGTCACGGGCGCCGAGCCCGCGCCCCCCGCCAAATCCGCGACTCCCGCCCGATGAGCGCAACCCGCTTCCCCGTTTCGGCTTGGGCGATCCGCAACCCGGTGCCGGTGAGCGTGCTGTTCCTCGGCCTGATCGTGGCCGGGCTGATTGCCTACTTCACCCTGCCCATCAAGCTGTACCCCAACGTCCAGTACCCGCTGGTGGCCGTTACCGTGACCCAGAGCGGGGCCGCGGCCGGCGAACTGGAGACCCAGGTGACCCGGCCGGTGGAGGACGCCATCGCCGGCCTCTCCGGCGTCAACAACATCATATCGACGGTCAACCTGGGGGTCTCGACCACCACCATCGAGTTCGACATGGGGATCGACGCGGACGTGAAGTCCGACGAGGTGCGCGCGCGCATCGACCAGGCGCGGGCGGTGATGCCGCGCGACATCGACGAGCCCATCGTCACCAAGATCGAGATCGATTCCTCCCAGCCGATCCTCACCTATGCGGTGGCGGCCGAGGGGATGAGTGACGACGAGCTGTCCTGGTTCGTGGACGACATCGTCAGCCGCGCCGTGCAGAGCGCCAAGGGCGTGGCCCAGGTCACTCGGGTCGGCGGCGTGGCCCGGGAGATCAACGTGCTGCTGGACCCCAACCGGCTGGCGGCCCGTGGGCTTACGGCGGCGGAGGTCAACAACGCCCTGCGGGCCTTCCAGACGGACGTGCCCGGCGGGCGTATCAGCATCGGCGACCGCGAGCAGACCGTGCGGATCCTGGGCACCGTGCGCACGGTCGAGCAGCTCCGCGAGTTGTCGGTCCCGACCCCGGGCGGAGGCTCCGTCCGGCTGTCGGACGTGGCCGATGTGGCCGACGGCTCATCGGAACCCCGTGGCTTCGCCCGGCTGGATGGCCGGCCGGTCGTGGGCTTCCAGGTCGCCAAGACCAAGGAAGCCAGCGACGTGGTCGCCGAGGACCAGATCGCCGCCAAGGTCGCGGAACTGGCCAAGGCCTATCCCAACGTCACCTTCACCAAGATATTCTCCACGGTCGACGAGACGCGGACGAGTTTCGAGGCCACCAAGACGGTGCTGCTGGAGGGCATGCTCCTGGCCGCCCTCGTGGTGTTCATCTTCCTGCGCGACTGGCGGTCTACCCTGATCACCGCCGTGGCCATGCCCATGTCGCTGATCCCGACCTTCCTGGCGATGCAGCTCCTCGGCTTCTCGCTGAACATGGTGACCTTGCTGGCCCTGACCCTGGTGGTCGGGATTTTGGTGGACGACGCCATCGTCGAGATCGAGAACATCGAGAAGCGCGTGGCCCAGGGCCAACGGCCATACCAGGCCGCCCTGGAAGGCGCCGACGCCATCGGCCTGGCCGTGCTGGCCACCACCATGGCCATCGTGGTGGTGTTCACGCCGGTCAGCTTCATGGCAGGCGTGGTCGGCCAGTTCTTCCGCGAGTTCGGCCTGACCGTCTCGGTGGCGGTGATCTTCTCGCTGGTCGTGGCGCGGCTGCTGACGCCCCTGCTGGCCGCCTACATGCTGAAGCCGGCCCACGCGCCCGCGCCCCGCAAGCCCTTCGAGGGGCGTTACCGGCGGGTGCTGGACTGGGCGCTGGACCACCGGATCGCCGCCCTGGCGATCGGCGGGGCGCTGTTCATCGGCTCGGTGATGTTGGTGCCCATGCTGCCGCAGGGCTTCGTGCCGGCTTCCGATCCCAACTACATGTACGTCTCCGTCCAGGGCCCGCCTGGCGCCTCCGTGGCCGCCATGGAGGAGACAGTCCAACGGGTGACCGAGGTCTTCGCGGACCAGCCGGAAGTGGAAGGGGTCTTCGCTCAGGTCGGCTCCACGGCGGTGGCCGATCCCTTCGCCGGCGGCGGGGGCGGCGGCGATCTGCGCACCGGCACCATCACCATCCTGCTCGACCACCATCGCAAGGTGTCCGGCAACGACATCCGGGCCCGCGTCCGCGACGAGATCGCCGCCATTCCGGACGCCCGGATCTACCTCCTGGGTTACCAGGGCACGCCCAGCTTCCAGCAGGTGCTGACCGGCGACAATCCGCTGGCCCTGCAGCGGGCGGCCGGGGCCCTGGAGGCCCAGATGCGGACCCTGAGCGAGGTGGTGGACCCCCGGCCGTCGAGCCCGCCGATCGGTCCCGAGATCATCATCCGTCCGCGGCTGGACGAGGCCGCCCGGCTGGGTGTCTCCACCGAGGCCATCGCCCAGGCGGCGCGGGTGGCGACGGTGGGCGACATCGACGCCAATGTGGCCAAGCTGAACGAGGGCGAGCGGCGGATCCCCATACGGGTGCGCCTGCCGAAGGACGCCCGGGCCGACCTGGAAAGCATCGGCGCCCTGCGCGTGCGGACCGCATCGGGCGACTGGACCACGCTCTCGGCGGTGGCGGACATCTCCTTCCAGGCAGGTCCCGCGCGCATCGACCGGCTCAACCGCCAACGCCAGATCACCATCCAGGCCGAGCTCAACGAGGTTGAGCTGGGCGTCGCCGACAAGGCGGTGAAGGCCCTGCCGATCATGAAGAACCTGCCCGAGGGCGTGCGCCCGGGCGCGGTGGGCGACACCGAGGCGATGATGGAGATGATGACCGGATTCGGCATCGCCCTCTTCGCTGGGGTGTCGATGATCTATGCGGTTCTGGTGCTGCTGTTCCGCAGCTTCTTCAAGCCGGTGGTGATCCTCTCGGCCCTGCCGCTGGCGATAGGCGGGGCGTTCGTCGGTCTGCTGGCGCTCAACCTCGCCCTGTCGATCCCCTCGCTGATCGGACTCCTGATGCTGTTCGGCCTGGCGGCGAAGAACTCGATCCTCTTGGTGGAATACGCCATCGAGCGCGAGCGGGACGGGCTGTCCCAGCGCGAGTCACTGCTGGAGGCCTGCCGCGAGCGGGCCCGGCCGATCGTCATGACCACCATGGCGATGATGGCCGGCATGCTGCCGACGGCCCTGGCCCTGGAACGCGGCTCGGAATTCCGCCAGCCGATGGCGGTGGCGGTGATCGGCGGCCTGATCACCTCGACCATGCTGTCGCTGGTGCTGGTGCCGGTGGTCTACGAATTCGTGGACGACTTCGAGCAGTGGCTGAAGCCGAAGCTGGCCCGATGGGTGACGCCACGGGATGCGGCGCGGGCGGCGGCGCCGGAGGATCGGCTGTAAGGCCGCTAGATCTCGCTTCGGATCACCCGCGCGAAGAGGTCCGGATCGACGTTGCCGCCGGAGAGCACCAGGGCGATGGGGCCCTCGCCCGGAAGCTTGCCGGCCAGCAGGGCGGCGAGAGCGACGGAGCCGCCGGGCTCGATCACCAGCTTCAGGGTGTTGAAGGCGTAGCGCATGGCCTCGGCGACCTCGGCGTCGCTGACGGCGGTGATGGCCGTGACGTGGTCCCGGATCAGCGGGAAGGTGAGGTCGCCGGTTGAGGGGCTCTCCAGGGCGTCGCAGAGGGAACGCACCGTCGGCTTGACGGTGATGCGCCGACCGGCGGCCAGCGACTGGCGGGCGTCGTCATAGGCCTCGGGCTCGACGCCGAAGACGGCGGTCCGCGGGGAGCGGGCTTTCAGGGCGACGGAGATACCGGAGATCAGGCCGCCGCCGCCGACGGGCGCGGCCACGGCGGCCAGCGGCTCTGGCGCCTGGCGGGCGAGCTCCAGGCCGATGGTCCCCTGGCCGGCGATGATGTGCGGGTCGTTGAAGGCCGGCACGATCACCGCGCCGCCCCGCTCGGCGGCGCAGCGGGCGGCGATGGCCTCGCGGTCCTCGGTGAGGCGGTCGAAGAAGACGACGTCGGCGCCGTAGCCGCGCGTAGCCGCGACCTTGATGGCCGGGGCGTCGGTCGGCATGACGATCAGCGAGGGCATGCCGAGCATGCGGGCGGCCAGGGCCACGCCCTGGGCGTGGTTGCCGGAGGAGAACGCCACGACGCCGGCCTTGCGCTGGGCGGCGTCCAGCTGGACCAGCCGGTTGTAGGCCCCCCGGAACTTGAAGGCGCCCACGCGTTGCAGGGTTTCGGGCTTGAGGAACACCCGGCGCCCGGCGTGGTCGGAGAGGGCGGGGCTCTCCAGCATGGGGGTTTCGACCGCATGCCCCGCGATCCGGGCGGCGGCCGCCTCAATGTCGGCGAAGGTGACGCTCATCGGGCGAACACCATGGCGTCGTCGGCGAAGGCCTTGAACTCCAGCGCGTTGCCGGAGGGGTCGCGGAAGAACAGCGTGGCCTGCTCGCCGGCCTGGCCCTGGAAGCGGATCTGCGGGGGGATGTCGAAGGACACGTCCGCCGCCTGCAGGCGGTCGGCCACGGCCCGCCAGTCGGCCAGGCTGAGGATCACCCCGAAGTGGCGGACCGGCACGTCCTCGCCGTCCACCAGGTTGGTGGCGGCCAGGGCCTCTTCCGGCGCCAGGTGCGCCACGATCTGATGGCCGTGGAAATCGAAGTCGATCCAGTCGGGGCTGGAGCGGCCTTCGGGACAGCCCAGCAGGCCGCCGTAGAAGGCGCGGGCCTCCTCCAGGTCGCGGACCGGGAAGGCCAGATGGAAGCGCGGGAAGCTCATGGCCGGTGAATAGCGCGCGGGGGCCTTGAGCGCGAGATGCAGGTGGTCTAAACCGCGCCCGCAATCGAATCCCGCCTCCCCGCCGAGCACCTGTCGAAGGGCCGGGAGGTTTTTACCGGGCAGGTCGGGGGATCGTATCCAATGGCCAACGTCACCGTGATCGGCGCTCAGTGGGGCGACGAGGGCAAGGGCAAGCTGGTGGACTGGCTGTCCAACCGCGCCGACGTGGTGGTGCGCTTCCAGGGTGGGCATAACGCCGGGCACACCCTGGTGGTGGGCGACCAGGTCTACAAACTCTCCCTGCTCCCCTCCGGCGTGGTCCAAGGCAAGCTATCGATCATCGGCAACGGCGTGGTGGTCGATCCCTGGCACCTGCTCACCGAGATCGAGACCCTGCGCGGGCAGGGCGTGGCGATCACCCCGGACATGCTGGTGGTGGCCGACAACGCCTGCCTGATCCTGCCGCTGCACCGCGACCTCGACCAGGCGCGGGAAGCCGCGGCGACCAACAAGATCGGCACCACCGGGCGCGGCATCGGCCCGGCCTACGAGGACAAGGTCGGCCGCCGCGCGATCCGGGTTGCGGACCTGGCCGACCGGGCGGCGCTGGAAGCCAAGATCGACCGCCTGCTGGCGCACCACACGCCGCTGCGCCGGGGCCTTGGCCTGCCGGAATACGACGGCGCCGCGCTGCTGGCCGAGTTGCAGGACATGGCCGGCAAGATCCTGCCCTACGCGCGGCCGGCCTGGCTGCTGCTGGACGAGCTGGTGAAGAGCGGCAAGCGGGTGCTGTTCGAAGGGGCGCAGGGGGCGCTGCTGGACGTCGACCACGGGACCTATCCCTACGTCACCTCCTCCAACACGGTGGCCGGGCAGGCGGCGGCGGGCTCGGGCCTGGGGCCTCGTGGCCCGGGCTATGTGCTGGGGATCGTCAAGGCCTACACCACCCGGGTCGGCGGGGGCCCGTTCCCCACCGAGCTGGAGGACGAGGTCGGCAAACATCTGGGGACGGTGGGCCGCGAGGTCGGCACCGTCACCGGCCGCTCGCGCCGCTGCGGCTGGTTCGACGCAGCCCTGGTGCGCCAGTCGGTGGCCCTGAACGGCATCGCCGGCATCGCCCTGACCAAGCTCGACGTGCTGGACGGCCTGCCGCTCTTGAAGATCTGCACCGGCTACACCCTGGACGGCGAGGATGTCGGCTACCTGCCGGCCGGCCTGAAGGCCCAGAGCCAGCTCGTCCCGGTCTACGAGGAGATGGAGGGCTGGAGCGGCACGACCCAGGGCGCGCGTTCCTGGAAGGACCTGCCGGCCAGCGCGGTGAAGTACGTGCGGCGCATCGAGGAGCTGATCGGGGCGCCGGTAGCGCTGCTCTCCACCAGCCCGCAGCGGGACGACACGATATTGGTCAGGGATCCGTTCCGCGACTAACGGCGTCTTTACCGGCTTGGGGTAACGATGGTCTCCTGTTCCGGAGCCTTCAGTTGTTCGCCGACGAGAAGAAGACCATCGAGCGCATGGGCCCGCGGCTGCAGCGCCTGCTGATCGTGGACGCCCAGCCGAGCGGGCCGCAGGTCATCACCGAGGCCATGCGCAACCTGTCGCGCGGCCAGATCTGGACGGCGGCGACCCAGGAACGCGGCCTGAAGCTGTGCGACACGGTGGACCCGCAACTGGTGTTCGTGGACCTGGGCTCGGGCAAATTCGACGGCGTGGCCTTCGCCCGCGCCCTGCGGCGCGGCAACAGCCCGGCGCGCAAGGCGCCGGTGATCATGGTGACCGGCGTGGCCACGGCCGGGGCGATCCTGGCGGCCCGCGACGCCGGGGTGCACGAGTTCCTGCGCAAGCCCTTCGCCCTCAAGGACCTGCTGCGCCGCCTGGAGGCGGTGACGTTGCGCGACCGCGACTGGATCGAGGGGCTGGGCTACGTCGGCCCGGACCGCCGGCGGTTCAACTCCGGCGACTATTCGGGCCCGCTGAAGCGGCGCGACGACACCCCGGCCACGCCGGACGCCGAGCGCCTGGCCCAGGCGATGAAGATCCTGCGCTCGGCGGTCACCGACTTCGAGACCGACCCGGTCCAGGCGCGGCGGGCCATCGACGCCCAGCTGGCCGACATCCAGGCCGCGGCCACCAAGGCGGGGGACCTGCGGCTGGTCACCGGGGCGGCCGACCTGCAGCGCTATCTGGTGCAGGCCGCGCGGCAGAGCCAGGCCGTGGACGGCCCGCAGCTGCGCGCCCGCGCGGCCGCGCTCCTGGCCTACGCCCCGAAGGACGCGGTGGCGGCCTAGGCGCTGACCAGGTTCCGCTCGACGGCTGCGGCCTGCATGGCCTTCTGCAGCTTCTCGAAGCCGCGGACCTCGATCTGGCGAACCCGCTCGCGGGAGACGCCGTACTGGCCGGCCAGCTCCTCGAGGGTGGTGGGGTCATCTTTCAGGCGCCGCTCGGTGAGGATGTGGCGCTCGCGGTCGGTGAGCTCGGCCATGGCTTCCTGCAGGAGCTCCATGCGGATGGACTTCTCCTGGGTGTCGGCGATCACCGTCTCCTGGCTGGGCGTGGTGTCGTCCACCAGCCAGTCCTGCCATTCGCTTTCGCCGTCCGAGCGCAGGGGCGCGTTGAGCGAGGCGTCGCCGCCGGCCAGGCGGCGGTTCATGGAGACCACCTCCTCGTCGAGGACGCCGAGCTTGGTCGCGATCAGGCTGACCTGGTCGGGGCGCAGGTCGCCCTCCTGCAGGGCCTCGATCTCGCTCTTGGCCTTACGCAGGTTGAAGAACAGCTTCTTCTGGGCGGCGGTGGTGCCCATCTTCACGAGGCTCCAGGACCGCAGGATGTATTCCTGGATCGAGGCCCGGATCCACCACATGGCGTAGGTGGCCAGCCGGAAGCCCTTGTCGGGGTCGAACTTCTTGACCGCCTGCATCAGGCCCACGTTGCCCTCGGAGATCACCTCGCCGATCGGCAGGCCGTAGCCGCGGTAGCCCATGGCGATCTTGGCCACCAGGCGCAGGTGGGAGGTGACCAGGCGGTGGGCCGCCTGCGGGTCCTCGTGCTCCTGCCAGCGCTTGGCCAGCATGAATTCCTCGTCCTTGGCGAGCATGGGGAACTTGCGGATTTCGGACAGGTAACGCGACAGGCCGCCATCGGGCGACATCACGGAAAGCGCGTTCACGGCCATAGGACTATCCCCTCATTCTCTTGTGGACGTTCGGGCCGCTTAGGCCGCCACCGTCCCTCTCAACCACCCAGATAGGTACGCAGTTGCAGGGAAGCTAGGCCATGGGAGAAGGGTCCGAATGTCCGACGTCTCCAGTAGGTTATTTTTAGCTTTCGAGCGTGGCGCCTTCAAGGCATGCAAACTGATCAGGACCGTAGCGCGCCTATCAACGCACAATTCTCTGGGAGCGTGTCGGGGCGGCGCTAGGTTGTTCGTCCTAGGTCCATCAGACGAACGGGAGACGTCGCATGCTGAGCACCTGCCTTTGGTTCGACACCCAGGCCGAGGAGGCCGCCAACTTCTACGTGGGAATCTTCCCGAATTCGAAGGTCGGCAAGATCTCGCGCTACCCGGACAGCATGCCGTCCGGCCAGGGACCCGACGCCAGTCGCGCCGGCCAGGTGCTGACGGTTGAGTTCGAAATCGACGGGCGTCGCTTCATGGGGCTCAACGGCGGACCCGTCTTCCAGCACTCCGAAGCGGTTTCCTTTGTCGTGGAGGTGCGCGATCAGGCCGAGCTCGACCGCTACTGGAACGCCTTGCTGCAGGGTGGCGGCCAGGAAAGCCAATGCGGGTGGCTGAAGGACCGCTTCGGGGTCTCCTGGCAGGTGACGCCGGTGCAGCTGGCGCAGCTGATGTCGGGCCCCGACAAGGCCAGGACGGCGCGGGTGTTCGCCGCCATGTTGCCCATGCAAAAGCTCGACATCGCGACGCTGGAGAAGGCGGCGGAGGGTTAGAGCGCCGCGAGCAGGGCTTCCAGCTTCGCCATGTCGGCGGGCAGGGGACTTTCGAAGCGCAGGGTCTCGCCGGTGACGGGGTGGACGAAGCCGAGGACGGCGGCGTGCAGGGCCTGTCGGGCGAGGCCCGCCTGCGCCATGGCCGCGCGCACCGGACCGGACGGCTGGCCCGACCCATAGGTGGGATCGCCCAGACAGGGCGCGCCCCGTGAAGCCAGGTGGACCCGGATCTGGTGGGTCCGGCCGGTCTCCAGGCGGCAGGCGACGCGGGCGGCCAGCGGCCGCTCCTGCGGGCCGAACACGCGCTCGACGGCGTAGTGGGTGACGGCGTGGCGCCCGCCCGACTTCACCAGCGCCATCTTCTTCCGGTCGTGCGCGGAACGGGCGATGGCGCCCTCGATGGTTCCGCGCGGCGGCAACAGCGAGCCCCGCGTCAGGGCCACATAAGCGCGGTCGATGTCGTGGGCCGCGAACAGGGCGGACAGCCCCTGGTGGGCGGCGTCGGACTTTGCGGCGACCACCACGCCGGAGGTCTCCTTGTCGATGCGGTGGACGATGCCCGGGCGGGCCACGCCGCCGATGCCCGAGAGGCTGTCGCCGCAATGGTGGAGGAGAGCGTTGACCAGGGTTCCGCTCTCCGAACCGGGTCCCGGATGCATGGTCAGGCCGGCCGGCTTGTCGATGACGATGAGGTGGCCGTCCTCAAAGAGCACGCTCAAGGGGATGTTCTCCGCGACCGGCTCGGCGGCGGCCGGGGCGGGGATGTCCAGGCGGTAGTCGCCCGCCGGCGCGGGGGCGGATGCGCTGGTGAGCGTTCGCCCGTCCAGACTGATCCGGCCGTCGGCCAGCAGGGCCTGGATGCGGGCGCGCGACAGGTCCGGCAGCCGGGCGGCGAGGGCCTTGTCCAGCCGCCCCTCGCCCGCCTCCAGGGTCACCAGGCGGACGGCGTCCCCGTCTACCTCGTCAGAGCCCATGCTTGTCGCTGGCCTCATCCTCGCGGCCGGTGATCGAACCTTCGGTGAAGAGATATTCCTTCAGCTGGGCGTTCACTTCGGGGTCGTTGCGGCGCATCCACTCCAGCACCATCGAGGCGTGCTCGAGCTCCTCCTTGGCGTTGTGCAGCAGGATGGCCTTCAGCTCGGGGTCCTCCGTGTCGTCGGCGCGCTGGCGGTACCAGTCGACGGCCTCGAACTCCTCCATGAGCGAGGTGATGGCGTAGTGCATCTCCAGCGTCCGCCTGTTGAGCTTCTCGCGGGCGACATG
Source organism: Caulobacteraceae bacterium (assembly GCA_947476555.1). Lineage (GTDB taxonomy): Bacteria > Pseudomonadota > Alphaproteobacteria > Caulobacterales > Caulobacteraceae > Phenylobacterium. Next base: position 32,959 of record CANJRI010000001.1, on the reverse strand, counting down.
CAGGGTTTCATTGGCCATCGGGTGTCACGCTCCTGTGGTGCTATCGGGGACCTATTATAGATGCCAAGCCGCGCGGGGGATCGGAAGATGCGGATCGACAGGCGAAAGCTGCTGGCGCTGCTGGGCCTGGGGGCGGCGGCGCCCGTGGCGGCGCAGCCGGCGCCGGCGCCCGTGGTGGCGTTCCGGCACGGCGTGGCCTCGGGCGATCCGCTGCGGGACCGGGTGGTGATCTGGACCCGCGCCAGCACGGACGCCCCCTCGGCGATCCTGCAGTGGGAAGTCGCCCAGGACGCGGCCTTCCGGCGTGTGACGCGCAAGGGGACGGTCGCCGCCGACGCGGCGCGCGACCACACCGCCAAGGTGGACGTGGACGACCTGCGGCCCGGGACCAACTATTTCTACCGCTTCCGGGCCGAAGAGGTGGTCTCGCCGGTTGGCCGGACCCGGACCCTGCCGCGCGGCAAGACGGAGGAGGTGGTGCTGGCGGCGGCCTCCTGCGCCCTGATGCCGAACGGCTATTTCAACGCCTACCAGGCGATCGCCGACCTGCCGCGCGTGGACGCAGTGATCTTCCTCGGGGACTACATCTACGAGCTGCCGGGCGGGCCCGGGGGCTATGGGATGGGCTCGCCGGTGGCGACGGCGCGGGCGCCCGACCCGCCGGGCGAATGCCTCAGCCTCACCGACTATCGCCGGCGCCTGGCCCAGTACCGCACCGATCAGCAGCTGCAGGCGGCGCACGCGCGGGCGGCCTGGATCGTCTCGTGGGACGACCACGAGACCGCCGACAACAGCTATTCCCTCGGCGCCAACAACCACCAGCCGGCCGAGGGCGACTGGAACACCCGCAAGGCCGCCGCCTTGAAGGCCTTCTACGAATGGATGCCGATCCGCGAGCCGCGCCCCGGCGAGGGCCTGGCCGAAGCCGCGATGCGCAGCTTCGACTTCGGCGACCTGGCCTGCCTGATGGTTATGGAGACCCGGCTGACCGCGCGCGGCCGGCAGCTGACCTACGCCCGCGACCTGGACGGCCCGGATGGCAAGCCGGACCCCGCCAACTTCCGGCGCAAGCTCTCCGATCCGTTCCGGCGGATGATCGGCCAGGCGCAGGAGGCCTGGCTGGGCGTCGAACTGGACCGCTCGGTGAAGGCCGGCCACGCTTGGCAGCTATTGGCCGCGCAGGTGCTGATGGCCAAGGTCGTCCCGCCTGACCCGGCCAAGGACTTCACGCCCGAAGAGCTGGGGCGCCTGACCGAGGGCGGCAAGCGCCGGATCGCCGGAGTGGCGGTCCCGGCGAGCCTGGGTCTGCCTTACCTGCTCGATAGCTGGGACGGCTATCCGGCGGCGCGCGAGCGGCTCTATGGCCTGTTCCGGCAAGCGTCCGCGCGGCCGCTGGTGCTGGCCGGCGACACCCACTGCTTCTGGGCGAACGAACTGCACGACGGAGCGGGCGCGCGGATCGCCTGCGAACTGGGGACGACCTCGGTCACCAGCCCGGGCAATGGCGACTACGTGCCTGGCGTGGATACCGGCGCCGTCTATGCACGGAAGAACGACGAGGTGGTGTTCAGCGACCAGACCGCCAAGGGCTTCCTGCTGCTGACCCTGACCCGCAAGGCGGCGCGGGCCGACATGATCGCGGTCTCCACGATCCACGCGCGGGCCTTCACCACGCGGCCGGTGAAGAGCTTCCAGGTGCTGCCGGAGGGGACGGGCGTGGGCGCCTTGACGCCGCTCTAGCCATCCAAAAGTGCGCGTTCCCAACCATCCGAAGGTGAGCTACGGTCGCTTAGCTGCGCGAGCTCAGGGAGGGGCGAATGCGGTTTCGGGTCGCCTTGGCTGTCCTGGGTCTCGTCGCCGGTCTCGCCGGCGCTCCAAACGTCCGCGCCATGACCTTCGAGCGCGTGACGGCAGGGCAATGCGCCCAGCGCGCCTGCGTCCTTGCGAAAGGCCCCATCGATAATCGCAGTGTCGCGGGCCTCGTCGCCTTCGCCCGCGAGGCGAAGCTGGGGGAAGGCTCCATCGTCTTCCTGGACTCCTTGGGCGGGGACCACGTGGCCGGGATCGCGCTTGGTCGGGAAATCCGCAAACGCGGCTTCGACACCTTCGTGGCCGGCTCGGATGGCCGGGGCGGCTTCGTCAAATCGGACTGCGCCTCGGCCTGCGTCTACATGTTCGTGGGCGGCGTGCGGCGCGGCGCGGCCGAGGATTCCCGGGTCGGCGTCCACCAGCTCGCCATGGTCAATCCGAAGTCCGCGCCCGAGGGGGTCACCAACGCCCAGTGGCTGATGGGCCTGGCGGCGGATCACATCCAGGACATGGGCGCCAATCCGCAGCTCCTGTCCCTGGCCCTGAAGACGCCCTCGCAGGCCATGTACTGGCTGAGCCGGCGGGAGCTGCGCGCGGGCCGGGCGATCACCCTGGACGTGGGTCTGGCCAAGCGGGCCGACGGCCTGGGCGCGCTCAGCTTCTTCGAAGTCACGCAGTGATCCCGCGCCGGACGCTACTGACAGCCGCCGCCGGGTTGGCGCTGGCCCCCGAGGCCCGCGCCGCCGACCCGCAGTTCACGGTGGACGCCTATGTGCTGGTGCGGATCTTCCAGGCGGCCATCGAGGGGCACATGGCCTCGATGTCGCGGACCCTCAGGGCGGTCGCCGCCAGCAAGAGCGCCGACAGCGTCACCTAGGCCGACGCGGCTCCGGCCCTGCGTCAGGTAACCGAGGCCTCGCCGACTTCGCCGGTGGCCTGGCTGGCGACCCCCGACGGCGCATATTCCACCACCTTCGACGACGGACCGGCGGCCGACAACCTCAAGGACCGCACCTATTTCAAACAGCTGATGGCGCAGCGCGAGGTCTCCGGCCAGGCGATGGTCAGCGCGGTCAGCGGCCAGCGGGTGACGGTGGGCGGCATACCGATCGTCCGCGCGGGCCGGGTGATCGGGGCGGTGGGCGTGGAAACCTCCTGCCGACGGATCATGGAGGTGGTGGACAGCTACTACCAGCTTCCCAAAGACCTGCTGTTCCTGGTCATCGACGACGCGGCCCTGATCATCCTGCACTCCGAGCACGACCGCATCTTCCAGACCCCGGAGATGGGCGAACCCTCGATGGCGGCGGCGGTGAAGCGGATCATCGCCGAGCCGAGCGGGACCGTGGCCTACGGGGCGCGCGGGCAGAAGCGGATCGCGGCCTTCAACCGCTCCGACATCCTCGGCTGGCACTTCATGGTGGCCCGGACCCTGTCCTGACCGGCCGGCGTCAGGGCTTGCGCACCAGTTTGCCGCCCTCGATGGCGCGATAGAAGCAGGATCTGGCGCCGGTGTGGCAGGCGCCGCCGTCCCCCTGCGGATAGACCCGGAGCCAGACCGCGTCCTGGTCGCAGTCGATGCGCAGCTCCTCGACCACCTGCACCTGGCCCGAGGTGGCGCCCTTGTGCCAGAGGGTGTTGCGGGAGCGGGAGAAGTAGTGGGCCTCGCCGGTCTCCAGGGTCTTCTGCAGGGCCTCTTCGTTCATCCAGGCCAGCATCAGGGGCTCGCCGGTCTCGGCGTGGGTGGCCACGGCGGCGATCAGGCCGTTGGCGTCGAAGCGCGGGGTCAGGTGCTTGCCCTGCTCGAGTTGGGTCTGGACGGCGTCGGGTGTCATGGGCGTCATATGGCGCCGCTGCCCCCCTTCACGCTAGCCTTGCCGCCATGAGTCTCAACGCCGCGATCAAGGCGAAGGTGGCGGCGTTCGACGCGGCGGCGCGGCCGTGGGCGGAGAAAAGCCGGGCCCGGACCTTCGCCTACGAGTTCCTGCTGTTCGGCCTGAAGCAGGCCTGGGCCTGCCTGTTCGGGGCGGCGATGCTGGCCCTGATCCTGGGCACGCACTTCTGGTGGCCGGAACGGGCCGCGCTCGCCCGCTACGACTTCCTGTTCCTGGCGGCCCTGGCGATCCAGGGACTGCTGCTGGCCACCCGGATGGAGCATCGGCAGGAGGCGGTGGTGATCGCCCTGTTCCACATCGTCGGCACCGGCATGGAGGTGTTCAAGACCGCCCACGGCTCGTGGATCTATCCGGAAGCCAATTTTTTCCGGATCGGCGGCGTGCCGCTGTTCTCCGGCTTCATGTACGCGGCGGTGGGCTCCTACTTGGCCCGGGCCTGGCGATTGTTCGAGTTCCGCTTCGCGGGATATCCGCCGGCCTGGGCGCCCTGGCTGCTGGCGCTGGCGGCCTACGTCAATTTTTTCAGCCACCACTACGTCTGGGACATCCGGGGCCTGCTGTTCGCCGGTGCGGCCCTGGCGTTCGGGCGGACCTGGATCGTCTTCACGCCTAGCCTGAAGCCGCGGCGGATGCCGCTGCTGGTGGGGTTCCTGCTGGTCGCCCTGTTCATCTGGATCGCCGAGAACCTCTCCACCTTCGGGGCGGTGTGGCTCTATCCGGACCAGCGGAACGGCTGGCGGATGGTCGGCCTTGCCAAGCTGGGGTCCTGGTTCCTGCTGATGATGCTGAGCTTCGTGCTGGTCAGTGTCGTGCACCGGCCGCGACGGCCGGGCGAGGGGGAAAGGACCAATCCGCTGCTGAAGACCTAGCGCTTGTTGACGAAGTCCAGGAAGCGTTGGCGGAGGGACGCGTCGGTCTTGAAGACGCCCGTGAACTGGGTGGTGATGGTCGAGACGTGGCGGTGGTGCACGCCCCGGGTGGTCATGCACTGGTGGACCGCATCGATCAGGACGGCGACGCCGGCCGGGCGCAGACTGTCGTTGATGGCGTCGGCGATCTGCTGGGTCATGGTCTCCTGGGTCTGGAGACGGCGGGCGAAGATCTCCACCACGCGGGCGATCTTGGAGATGCCCACCACCCGGTTGGTGGGCATGTAGGCGACGTAGGCCTTGCCGAGGAACGGGGCCATGTGGTGCTCGCAGTGGCTCTCCACCTCGATCTCGCGGAGCATGACGATGTCGTCGTAGCCCTGCACGTCCTCGAAGGTGCGGGAGAGCTCCTTGGCGGGGTCGGCGTCGTAGCCCTCGAACCACTCGCCATAGGCGTCCACCACCCGTTTGGGCGTGTCGATCACGCCCTCGCGGCGGGGATCGTCGCCGGCCCAGGCGATCAGGGTGCGGACGGCCGCCATGGCCTCCTCGCGGCTCGGGCGCTGCAGGGGCGCAACGAGGTCGTCGGACCCGATCAGGGTGCGGTCGCGGCTTGGGGCGTCCATCGGAGGCAGGTTCCCAGGGCTGAGTTGCGCCGGGACGAAGGTCCCGGAAATGACGCGTGGCCACCCTAAAAGGCCGGACGAGGCGTTGTTGGCCTCCTGTCCGGACGATCTGTATATGGGGCCAGGGCCGCTCCCGGCAACCGTTCCGACCGATCAAAGCTTCAGCATGACCCTTGCCCTCTACGACACCATGACCCGCAAGAAGCGGGATTTCGCGCCAAGGGACCCGTCCCGGGTGACGATGTATGTGTGTGGGCCGACGGTCTACAACTTCGCCCACATCGGCAATTTCCGGCCCGTCGTGGTGTTCGACGTGCTGTTCCGCCTGCTGCGCCATCTCTACGGGCGCCACGCCGTGCTCTACGCGGCCAACGTCACGGACGTGGACGACAAGATCAACCGGAAGGCCGCCGAGGAGGGCGTGCCGATCTCCACGATCACCGACCGCTACCTGTCCGCCTACAACGCCGACGCGGCGGCCCTGGGGGCGCTGCGCCCCACCTTCCAGCCCCGGGTCACCGAGACCATGGACGCGATCGTGAAGATGATCGGCGACCTGGTGGGGAACGGCTCGGCCTACGCCGCCGAGGGCCACGTGCTCTTCGACACCCAGTCCTTCAAGGATTACGGCAAGCTCTCCGGACATCCGCTGGAGGACATGATCGCCGGCGCGCGCGTCGACGTGGCCCCCTACAAGCGCCACCCAGCCGACTTCGTGCTCTGGAAGCCCTCCAAGGAAAACGAGCCGGAATGGGAGAGCCCCTTCGGGCCGGGCCGGCCCGGCTGGCACATCGAGTGCTCTGCGATGATCGAGGAGGCGCTCGGCCTGCCCATCGACATCCACGGCGGCGGCATCGACCTGGTCTTCCCGCACCACGAGAACGAACTGGCGCAGGGCGTCTGCGCCGGCCACGCCACCGAATACGCCCATGCCTGGATGCACAACGGCTTCCTGAACATGGCCGAGGAAAAGATGTCCAAGAGCCTCGGCAATGTCGCCCTGGCCCATGATCTCGTTGAGAAATATCCCGGCGAGGCGCTGCGCTGGGCGCTACTGGTCGGCCACTATCGCGCTCAGCTCGAATGGACGAGCGAGCTTATCGACCAGGCCAAGCGCTCGCTCGACCGGCTCTATGGGGCGCTGCGGCGATCCTCGGGCGTGGCCGCCGAGCCGGTGGATCCGCCGGAGGCCTTCATGACCGCGTTGCTGGACGACCTCAACACCCCGGCCGCCCTGGCCGAGCTGTTCGCCATGGCCACCAAGCTGGAGACCGTGGCCGGGGGCGGGCGCGCCCACGCCAAGGGCGAGCTGCTGGCCGCCGCCAACCTGCTGGGTTTCCTCACCGCCGATCCGGAGTTCTGGTTCCAGGGCGGCGCGGACGAGGACCTGAAGGCCAAGGTCGAGGGGCTGATCGCCGAACGGCTGGCGGCTCGCCAGGCCAAGGACTGGGCCGCCGCCGACCGCATCCGCGATGAACTGGCCGCGTTGAACGTCGAGGTGATGGACGGACCCACCGGCGCCACCTGGCGCCTCAAGGAGCAAGCTTAGAGATGGCCTTCACCCCACTGCCGCTGAAAGCTGGGCCCTCGTTCGGAAGCAAGGGCAGCGCCATGGGCCCGCGCATCCAGCCGCCGATCCCGCAGGGCGCGCCGCCGCCGCCAAAGGCGCCGCGCGGGGTCCGGGTCGAGGAGCGGATCGGCATCCAGGCCCCGGCCGCGGTGATCTGGGAAGTGCTGGCAGACCTGCCGCGCTGGCACGAGTGGAATCCGACCTATCCGAAGGCCGAGGGCGAATTGCGCATTCACTCGGTCCTGAACCTGACGCTGGCGCTGCCCGGCGAGGAGCCCGAGGAGATCCGGCCCAAGGTGCTCGACTGGGTGCCCAACGAGCAGCTGCTTTGGGAGCTGAAGGCGCTGCGTGGCTTGGTGAGGACCACCCGCTACATCGAGATCGACCCGCTCGCGGAGGCCAGCTGCGTGGTGGACAATGGCGAGATCTTCGGCGGCCTGATGGGGCCGTCCCTTGGCCGCAAGATGGGCAAGGTGGTGCAGCGCGGCTTCCGGGCCATGAACGAGGCGCTCAAGGCCCGGGCCGAGGCGATCTGGGCCGAGCGGCGGGGGGCCTAGCGCTCCACGAAACTCTTGAAGCCGCCCCAGATCATGCGTTTGCCGTCGAAGGGCATGTTCTCCATGAACTGCTTCAGGCGCTCGTCGGCCATGACCTTGGCCATGACGGCGTCGCGGGACTCGCGGCTCTCGTAGGTGATGTAGGAGAAGACCACGATCTCGTCGTCCTTGGCCTGCACCGCCCGTGGGAAGGAGGTCAGTTCGCCATAGGGGACATCGTCGGCCAGGGCCTCCACGTAGGAGAGGGCGCCGTGCTCCATCCAGACCGTGGAGCCCAGCTTGGCCATTTCCTTATACTCCTCGAGTTTGTCCTTGGGGACCGCCAGCAGGAAACCGTCGACGTAGGGCATTTGAGCTCTCCTTGTTGTCCGACTTAGGACGAATGAGACGACTGGAATCCGACATCGATTTGACAGAGACCCCCGCCCACCCGAACTAAGGCCCATGATCGACGACCTCTATTCGGCGAAACTGCTGCGGCTGGCGGCCGAGACGCCCCGGCTGGGACGGCTGGCCGAGCCCGACGGCTCATCGGAAAAGGTCTCCAAGCTGTGCGGCAGCCGGGTGGTCGTCGATGTGAAGATGGATGGCGGCAAGGTCAGCGACTTCGCCCAGGAGGTGAAGGCCTGCGCGCTCGGCCAGGCCGCGGCCTCGGTGCTGGGGGCCCATGTGATCGGGGCCACGGCCGACGAACTGGAACTGACCCGGCAAGCCTTCCGTGCTATGTTGAAGGAAGGCGGCCCCCCGCCTGAAGGACGATTTGGCGACCTGTCGATGCTTGAGCCCGTGAAGGACTATCCGGCCCGCCACACCTCGACGCTGCTGGCGTTCGAGGCCGTGACCGATGCTGTCCGCCAGGCCATGGGGCGAACTAGCCGCGCCGGCGCGGCTTGATCCTCCAGGGAGCGCGGCGTAAGCCCGGTCTCCCTGAACCCTCTCCCTCCGCAACCGGCATGACCTTCTACGAGAGCTGCGTCCGGGGCGCCCTGCGCGCCTACAAACTGACGCTTTCGCCGTTGATCGGGCGCCAATGCCGGTTCCTTCCGACCTGTTCGGAATACGCGGCCCAGGCGCTGATCGACCATGGCCCCTGGCGGGGCGCCTGGATGGGCGCGCGCCGGGTGTGCCGATGCCATCCCTGGGGGGCTGCGGGCTATGATCCGCCGCCGCCCAACACCGAGATTCGTTAGACCCATGATCGACCTGATTTTCCCCGACGGCTCCAAGCGCTCCTACGAGGCCGGCGCCACCGGCCGTGAGGTGGCGGCCTCCATCGCCCCCTCGCTGGCCAAGCGCTCGGTGCTGGTGAAGCTGGACGGCGCGCTACTGGACCTCGACCGGCCGCTGCAGGCCGGCGGCAAGTTCGAACTCTTGACGCGCGACGCGCCCGAGGCCCTTGAGACCATCCGCCACGACGCCTCGCACGTCATGGCCGAGGCGGTGCAGGAGCTGTTTCCCGGCACCCAGGTCACCATCGGCCCGGCCATCGAGGACGGATTCTACTACGACTTCGCGCGGGACGAGCCGTTCAGCCTGGACGACCTGGCGAAGATCGAGCAGCGCATGAAGGAGATCGTCGACCGCGACGAGCCGATCAAGCGTGAGGAATGGGATCGCGACGAGGCCATCGCCCACTTCAAATCGATCGGCGAGGCCTACAAGGCGGAGATCATCGAGAGCATCCCGGCCGGCGAGACGGTGACGGTCTATCGCCAGGGAAACTGGAAAGACCTCTGCCGCGGGCCGCACCTGCCGTCCACCAAGGCGGTGGGCAAGGCCTTCAAGCTGACCAAGCTGGCGGGCGCCTACTGGCGGGGCGACCATCGCAACCCGATGCTCCAGCGCATCTATGGCACCGCCTGGGGCAGCGAGGCGGAACTGGAGGCCTATCTCCTGCGCCTGGAGGAGGCCGAGCGCCGGGACCACCGCAAGATCGGCCGCGCCATGGACCTCTTCCACATGCAGGAAGAGGGCAAGGGCATGGTGTTCTGGCACGACAAGGGCCTGACCCTGTGGCGGGTGGTGGAGGACTATGTCCGCCGCCGCCTGGACGAGGCGGGCTATGTCGAGGTGCGCACGCCCCAGGTGCTGGACCGGGTGTTCTGGGAGCAATCCGGGCACTGGGAGAAGTACCGGCCCAACATGTTCGTCTGCGAGACGGAGGAGGGCGAGGAGCTTTCCCTGAAGCCGATGAACTGCCCGGGCCACGTGCAGATCTTCAAGTTCGGCCAGAAGTCCTACCGCGACCTGCCGCTCCGGATGGCCGAGTTCGGGGCCTGCCACCGGTATGAGCCGTCCGGAGCGCTGCACGGGCTGATGCGGGTGCGGGCCTTCACCCAGGACGACGCCCACATCTTCTGCCGCGAGGACCAGATCGAGGAGGAGACGGCCCGGTTCATCGAGCTGGCCAACTCCATCCACTCCGACTTCGGCCTGGAACGGGACCACATCGCGCTCGCCACCCGGCCAGCGGTGCGGGCCGGCAGCGACGAATTCTGGGACAAGGCCGAGACGCAGATGCTGGCGGCCGCCCGCAAGGCGGGGGTGGAGCCGGTGATCGCCGAGGGCGACGGCGCCTTCTACGCGCCGAAGCTCGACTGGGTGCTGAAGGATTCCATCGGCCGCACCTGGACCTGCGGCACCATCCAGCTCGACTACGTCCTGCCCGAGCGGCTGGACGCTGAATATGTGGGCGAGGACGGCCAGAAGCACCGACCGGTCATGCTGCACCGGGCGATCTGCGGTTCGCTGGAGCGGTTCATCGGGGTTCTGATCGAGAACTACGCCGGCGCCTTCCCGCTATGGCTGTCGCCGGTGCAGGTGGTGGTGGCGACGATCACCTCGGACGCCGACGAATATGCGCTGAAGGCCGCCCAGGCCCTGCGCGCCCGGGGGCTTCGCGTGGAGACCGACCTGCGCAACGAGAAGATCAACTACAAGGTCCGCGAGCACAGCCTGGCCAAGGTCCCGGTGATCGCCGTGGTGGGTCGCCGGGAGGCCGAGGAGGTTAAGGTCGCCCTGCGCCGGTTGGGTTCGGACGGACAGCAGATCCTGGAGCTGGCCGAAGCGGCGAACACCCTTGCCTCCGAAGCGAGTCCGCCCGATGTTGCCCGTCGGGCGGGGGCGTAACGGAGACCGGATGAACGGCATCGCCCGACCGATCCGGGCCGCGCGGCTGGCGGAGGCGCCGGTCCTGGCCCAGGCCCGCCGAATCTCGGTGGTGATGGTGGTCTACATGACCGGCCAGGCCCTGCAGGAAAGCCTCGCCCATGTGCTGGCCGAGCCGCTCGTGGGGGAGCTGGTGGTCGTCGACAACGGCTCCAGCCCCCGGGAGGCGGCGTGGCTGGCGGACCTGGCGACCCGGCACGGCGACCGCGTCACCTTGCTGAGCGGCCACGGCAACATCGGCTTCGCCAGTGGGGCCAACCTGGGCGCCCGCCACGCCCGGGGCGAGTTGCTGCTATTCCTCAATCCCGACGCCTTCCTGCAGCCCGGTTGCGTCGCGGCCCTGGCTCGGGAGGTGGACGCCCGACCCTCGCCCTGTCTGGTGGGCGGCCGGGTGCTGAACGCGGATCGCACCGAGCAACGCGGCGCGCGGCGCGGGGAGATCACGCCGCTCAGCGCGCTGATCTCGATCAGCGGCCTGGCCCGCACGATCCCGGGTTGGCGCCGCTACGAGGTGCATTGGGAGGGCGAGGTGCTGCCCGACCAGGCCGTCGAGGCGCCCACCATCTCCGGCGCCTGCTTCTGCATGCGGCGCTCGGATTTCGCGGCCATCGGCGGCTTCGACCAGAAGTATTTCCTGCACGTGGAGGACATCGACCTGTGCTGGCGGGTGCGGCGGGCCGGGGGGACGGTGCTGTTCCATCCCTCGGCGGAGGTGGTCCATCTGGGCCAGACCAGCCTGGCGAACCCGGTGAAGGTGGAGTTCCACAAAGGCGTGGGGCTGGCGCGCTACTTCTACAAACGCGCCGAGGGGTTCGGCGGCCGGCTTGCGGCGGGGGCGATGGCGCCGCTGGTGATCTCGATGGCGGTGGCCCGCTCCCTGATCGGCTCGCGTCGTACGACCCCATAATCCGATGAGTCCCGTCCTGCGTACGATGGCCGACCTGCTGGATCGGATCGGTCTGGGCGAGCCCGTCTTCCGGGTGTTCCAGCGCCTGCAGGCGGCGACGGCCGGGGCGGGGCCGGCCGATCCGCTGCTGCCGCCGCCTTACCTGCGGGTGCTGACGGCGGGCGTGGCGGACGCGGACATCTTCCTCAGCCAGGGCAGGGCGGCGGCGGCCGAGTTCCTGTCCCTGGCCCGAGCCCACGGCCTGGCCCTCACGGCCAACCAGACGGTCCTCGAATTCGGCTGCGGCTGCGGACGGGTGGCGCGGTGGTGGGCCGAGGGCTCGGCCGCCCGCTTCCACGGCTGCGACATCAATCCGCGGCTGGTGGCGTGGTGCGAGGCCAAGCTGGCCGGGCAATTCCGACGCACTCGGCTGGAGCCGCCGCTACCCTATGGGGACGCCCAGTTCGACCTGGTCTACGCGCTGTCGGTGTTCACCCACATGCACGAAGAGAACGCCCGAGCCTGGCTGGCGGAGCTGGCCCGTGTGGTGCGGCCGGGCGGCCTGGCGCTGCTGACCTATCTTGATGAGGCCCTGCCGGCGGCGGGGTCGCTGCAACCGAAACTTTCCGAAACCGGCCACGCGATCCGGCGCGAAGGCGCCGAGGGGGGCAATCTGCTGTCGAGTTATTTCACCGCCCAGGGTTTCGCCGAGCGCGCCGCGCCGGCCTGGACCCTGGTGGACGCCATCCCCAGCAACCGGACGGCCAACGGGCAGGCGATCGCCGTGCTGCGGCGCGCGTGAGGGGGCTCGCGATCCTGATCGCCGCGGCGTTGGCCGCGCCCGCCGGCGCGGCGGACCTGATGGACGACCTGCCGCCTCTGGGGCCCGACAAGGATATGCGGGTGATGCGCACGGACTCCCCCGAAGCGCGGAGCTGCGCGGCCTCAGCGGGCACGATGGCCAGGAGCCTGCGGGGCCGGATCATCCGCTCGGTGTTCACCTACAGCCCGGCCTGGGGAATGGTCTGGCGCGGCGACATCACCGGCGGCGGCAGCGCCGGCGGCTGGCGGTACATCTGCTCGGTGGACCTCAAGGGCAAGAAGCGCTTCGTGGTGGTCCCGGCGCGGGAGACCCCGCCCCTGGCGAGCGGGCCGTGGGGTGACGTGCGGACGCCCTAGGCTTACCGCGCGGCGGCGGCAGGCACGACCGGCGACATGTAGACGGTGAGCGAGACCGGGTCGCCGCGGGAGTAGTTGAGGCCGGCGACCTTGGCGACCGGGCGGGCGGTCAGGCCGGCCCGCGCCAGGGCGGCGCGGAAGGCCGGCTCCTCGCGGGCCTCGACAACGGCCGGCCGAGCCTCGGAAATGGCCTTGGCCGCGATCGCGCCGCCGCCGAGCTGGGTGTTGGTGCCGAGGGCGAAGACCAGGCTGGGCTCGGCGAAGCCGGCGACGGCCACCGGGGCGTCGGCCAGGCCCTGGCGGGGCAGCAGGCGGGCCGTGGCCAGGGCGCGCTCGGTGCGGGCCGAGATCCACAGTGGATCGAGGCGCGGCGCCAGTCCGGCCAGGACGGCGGCGTGGGCGAGCATGCCGAGGGCGAGGGCGCTGGCCAGGGCTGGGCGGGTCTCGTCCCGGACCATCAGCCAGGCGCCGGCCAAGCCCGCCGCCAACGCCAGGACGGCGGCCAGGATAGCGACGGGCAGGTCTGTAGGATCTCCATAGAGCGAGAACAGCACGCCGACCCCGACGGCCAGCAATAGGCCCACCAGCGCGCCCAGGCTCGCACCGATCCAGCGGGCCCTGGCGTCGATCGGCTTGACCAGGGCGGCGGCGGCCAGCAGCGCCAATCCGCCGTAGGCCGGCAGCGGGTAATGCGGCAGCTTGGTGGGGGTCAACTCGAAGAACAGCAGGGCGGGCAGGAACCAGGCGACGGCGAAGCGCACGCCGGCCTCCTTGCGCCGCCACCAGGCGACCACCGCCGCGGCGGGCAGAAGCAGGGTCAACGGAAACGCGAGAATGGGCGTCAGGAGCGTGTGGTAGCCCGGCGGAGCGCCGTGGTTCTCCTGGGCTCCGGCCAGCTTGGGCGCCAGGTCGGCGATGAGGGCGGTGCGCCAGAACTCACCATCGGTGGCCACCGTGACGGCTCCCGCCCACGGCCCGACCACCACCAGCACGACGATAAGGCCCCAATACCATCGCAGGCGGGTCATCCAGCGGGGGCGACGGTCCCACAGCCCCAGCGTGATCAGGGCGAGGCCAAAGATCAGTGGCCCCACCGGGCCCTTGACCAGGATCGAGACGGCGATGGCCAACCACATGAGCGGCAGGGCGGCTCGGCCCGGGGCCGGTCCTCCGCGGGCGGCGGCGTAGAGCCGGCCCATGGCGGCCATGGCCAGGGTGACCGAGCCCGCCAGCACGGCGTCGGTCTTGGCGATGAACGCCTCCGTGGAAAGCAGGAAGCTGCCGCCCAGCAACACGCCCGCCCATAGACCCGCCGGTCCTCCGAAGAAGGCCGCCGCGCCCCAGGCGCAGGCGGCGGCGGCGAGCATCGCCCCCAGGAGCGAGGGGATGCGGTAGGCCCAGATGTCCCGCGCCTCGGGGCTGGACAGGGCTGACACGCTGGCGGCCTGCAGCCAGTGGATGCCCACCGGCTTCTTGAAGCGTGGCTGGTCCTGGAACTGGATGACCACCAGGTCACCGGTTTCCAGCATCTGGGCGGTGGCCTGGGCGAAGCGGGCTTCGTCACGGTCGAGCACCGGGGCGGCCACCAGCCCGGGCAGGCCGGCGAGGAAGGCGATGAAGGCGGCGGCGGCGGGGCCGCGCCAGCCGACGCTCCACTTCGCGATCAGGGCCTGGAGACTCATCGCCTCCTGATAGCACCTTCGCCGGCTTTCAGGCCAAGGGCGGGCAGGCTAAGCAAGACCGATGGCCGCTTCGCCCCAGATATCTGTCGTCGTCCCGGTCTTCGATGAGGAGGGCGCAGCCCCCGCCCTGGCGCGGGAGATCGCCGCCGCGTTCGCCGGGCGCAGTTTCGAGATGGTGTTCGTGGACGACGCCAGCGGCGACGGCACGAAGGCGGCGCTGAAGGCGTTGAGCGCGGCCTTGCCGCAGCTGCGGGTGCTGGGCCACCGCAACAACGCCGGCCAGAGCCGGGCCATCCGTTCGGGCGTGCTGGCGGCGCGCGGCCCGGTGATCGTCACCCTGGACGGCGACGGGCAGAACGACCCCGCCTTCGCGCCGGGCCTGGCCGACGCCCTGCTGGGCGGGCCGCCGGAGCTGGCCATGGTGGCGGGCGAGCGGGTCAAGCGGCAGGACAGCCGCGCCAAGCGCTGGGCCTCGCGGCTGGGCAACGGGGCGAGGAAACGGCTGCTCAAGGACACCGCCAACGACACCGGCTGCGGGCTGAAGGCGTTCCGGCGGGAAGCCTTCCTGGCGCTCCCCTATTTCGACCACATCCACCGCTACCTGCCGGCGCTGATGCTGCGGGAGGGCTACCAGGTGGAATACCGGCCGGTGGGGCACCGCCATCGCCAGACCGGCCGCAGCAAATACACCAACCTCGGCCGGCTCTGGGCCTCGGTTTCGGACCTTCTCGGGGTGATGTGGCTGCAGTCGCGGTCGCGGGACCCGGGGGGCGTCGAGGAGGCCTAGCCGCGAACCGCCAGGGCGTAGCGGACGGCGGTCTTGGGGAGATTGTAGACGCCGAAGTCGCAGCTCCACACGCTCCAGGCCTGGCTGGTGTCCGCCGCGCTGGTCGTTGACGTCCAGTAGTAGTCGAAGGCCACGAAGCCGGCGAAGGCCACCGGCCCGGTCACCGGCGCCGTTCCACCCCGGGCCTGGCCGTTGAAATAATCGGCTTGCGGGAAGGTCGGGGCCCGGTCCGACAGGCTGAGCATTTCGCTCCTGTTGGGCATACGCCACTGGCCGGCGCTGGACCCGTCGTTGAGCCCGCACTGTCCGGTCCGAAGACTGTTGATGGCCCCCAGGGCGCTCGCCCAGGTGCCCTGGATGCAGTTGGCCCGCTTCAGCCAGGTCAGGCCGGTGACAGTATCGGCCACCGTCCCGTCGCCCCTGTCGATGAAACGGGGCGAGGTCAGGGGCGCGCCGCTCTGCAGGGCCGCGTCGTCCCGGGGGCCGAAGAAGGCGCCGCCGCCGCCGCCGGGGATGCCGGCGTAGAACACACCGGTGGCCAGGACCTGCACCGCGCCGGCGGCGCCGGACTTCACCGCCCACAGGCCGTTGGTCGCCGTGGTCTTGACGTTGCCGAAGGCGCCGTCGCCGCTGTCGATGCCGTTGATCCACCGTCCGTCGCTGAACCGTATCGCCATCGCGTTGGCGGTGAGGGCCGTATAGGTCGTGGAGGTCCAGTAGGCCCGGGCGGTGTTGATGTTGGCGAAGGGGTGGCCGGCGGTGACCGCGGGATTTGCCCGCGAGACATCGACTAGGCTTTCCAACTCGTTGGCGTTGGGCATCCGCCACTGGCCCGCCGTGGAGCCGTCGGAGAGGCCGCAGGCGCCGTTGGCCAGCTGGTTGGCGGCCGCCAGGGCGGCGGCCCAGTCGGAGGGCGCGAAGCAGCCGGCGTTCCTGAGCCAGACCAAGCCGGTGAGATGGTCGCGGACGGTTCCATCGCCATTGTCCGTGAACCGCGCGGAGGGCCAGGAGACGCCCTTCTGCGCCGCGGCGTCGTCGCCGGGGGCGTAGGTGACGGTCTGCCCGGTCCTGGGAAGGCTCGCCACCCTTTCACCCGGGCGATAGGCGATGAAATTGTTGCCCGGCACCACGCGGGCGGGTGGGGAGATGAAGCGGATCACCGTCCTGTAGAGGCCGTCGAAATCGAACTTGCTGATCCGGCCGGGCGAGTCGGTGACCGAGGGATAGAAGCCGAAGCCGGTCTTCTCGGCATAGATCTCGTAGTCCGGCTGCTGGTCCGCCGTGGAGGTGTTGGTGCTGTCCAGGCCCGCGATCGAATAGGCGCCGTTGGCGTCGGTGGTCGTGGTCATGGTGGTGTGGACGTTGTGGTAGTAGGCCGAGACGGTGACGCCGGGCACCGGCGCACCGGCCCGGTCGGTGACCACGCCGGAGATCGTGCTCTTGGCGACCGCGACCGCCGGGGTCCCGCCGCTCGTGGATTGGCTGGTGTCGCCGCCGCTGCAGGCGCCCAGCAGCAAGAGGCCGGCGACAGCCAGCGCAGATCGTGCCTTGCCCGATGCAGACGTCGTCAACCGTTCCGCCCCCCAGCGAAGGTCAAACCGCCCGGGCGCAAGAGTCAACCGGAGGGACGAGGCGCGGCTAGGTCAGGGCGCTGACGATCAGCGTGACCAGGGCGACGTCGAAGAAGCGCGAAGCGAGGGCGAGCATGGCGCGGGCCATGCAAGAGCCGCGCCAAGGTCAATCAGATCGAGGTCTTCGCCGTCCGGCCGGCGCGGGCCCGGCGATCCCTGGAGCCGGACCATTCAACCTTGTTGTAGGCGCCGCGGGCGGCGTCGATGGCCAGGGGACCGGCGCGCAGGCCGCGCTTCTGCCCGTCCTGGCCCATCAGCTGGGCGGTGAAGATGGCGGCCGCATCGCCCTCGTCGGCGTGCGGCGGGGCGGCGGGCTGCACGCGGCGCGTCGAAACGGGACGCGTCTCGTCCGCCGCTGCGTGGTCGTTGGCTGCGCTGGTCCGCTCGGTGAGGGCGCTGCGCCGGATGCGGTCAATTCGGGACATCATGCCGTCTCAAATGCAAACGCCGGGCCAAACCTGTTGACCTAGTCGCGTGACGGGCGCCGGAACCGGCGTCCACTTCCGGCTGCCCCGCTCAGCTCAGCTCTTCCCGAGCTTGTCGATCTGGGCCTGCATCGCGGCCATCTGCTTGCGCAGCTGGGTGAGGGCTTCGTCGGCGGCGGGCTCGGCCTTGGGCTCGGCGCGGGGTTCGGCCTTTGGCTCGGCGGCGCCGGACGCGGCATCGGCCTTCGGCGCATAGGCGAAGGGCGAGAACATTTTCATGGCCCGATCGAACAGCGCCAGGTTGTGTCGGATCTGCTCCTCGTAGCCGGGCAGTCCCGCGCCTGGCGCGAAGGAGGAGAACTGGCCGCGCATCCGCTCCTGCTGCTGGGCGAACGTCGACAGGGACAGCTCCAGGTAGCTGGGCAGGAAGGACTGCATGGAGTTGCCGTAGAAGCCGATCAACTGCCGCAGGAACTGGATCGGCAGGAGGCTTTGGCCCTGGCTCTCTTCCTCGAAAATGATCTGGGTCAGGACCGTGCGGGTGATGTCCTCGTTGGTCTTGGCGTCATAGACCACGAAGTCGTCGCCCTTCTTCACCATCTCGGACAGGTGCTCGAGGGTGACGTAGCTGGACGAGGCGGTGTTGTAGAGGCGGCGGTTGGCGTACTTCTTGATGACGATGCGCTCGCCTTCGCCGGCGCCGGGGTCATGGGAATCGGCCATCCAAAATCCTCAGCGGAGAGCCGCGGCGGCGGCCCTGTTCCGCAGCGCAGTATCGCGGATGCGAGCATTTAAGCAAATGCCCGGGTTGAATGAGATTTTCCAGGGCTCGAACGAAGGCTCGGGGACGTCGATAGAAAGTGAAGCCAGTTCTTCCAGGAGGGTCTCATGACCGAAGTCGTCATCGTTTCCGCCGCACGGACGCCCGTGGGTTCGTTCAATGGATCGCTCTCCAGCGTCCCGGCGCATGAACTCGGAAAGGTGGCCATCCAGGCCGCGGTCGAACGGGCGGGGATCACCCCCGAGGACGTTCAGGAGGTGATCCTGGGCCAGGTGCTGCAGGCCGGCGCGGGCCAGGGGCCGGCCCGCCAGGCCTCGGTGGCCGCCGGGATGCCGATGAGCACGCCGGCCTGGAGCCTCAACCAGCTCTGTGGCTCGGGCCTCCGGGCCGTTGCGCTGGGCGCGCAGCAGATCCTCGACGGCTCGGCGACGATCGTCGTGGCCGGCGGGCAGGAGAGCATGAGCCAGTCGCCGCATGTGGCGCACCTGCGCAACGGCACCAAGATGGGCGAGCTGGCGATGGTGGACACCATGCTCAAGGATGGCCTGATCGACGCCTTCCAGGGCTACCACATGGGCCAGACCGCCGAGAACATCGCCAGCCGCTGGCAGATCACCCGCGCCGAGCAGGACCAGTTCGCCGTCAACTCGCAGAACCGCGCCGAGGCCGCCCAGAAGGCCGGCAAGTTCAAGGACGAGATCGCCCCGGTGACCGTGAAGAGCCGGAAGGGCGACGTTGTGGTCAGCGAGGACGAATATATCCGCCACGGCGCGACCCTGGAGAACATGGCGGGCCTGCGCCCGGCGTTCAACAAGGAGGGCTCGGTGACCGCCGGCAATGCGTCCGGGATCAATGACGGCGCGGCCGCCGTGGTGCTGATGAGCGCCGATGAGGCCAAGAAGCGGGGCCTCAAGCCGATGGCCCGCATCGTCTCCTGGGCCAACGCCGGGGTCGACGCGGAGATCATGGGCACCGGCCCGATCCCGGCCAGCCGCAAGGCGCTGGAGCGCGCGGGCTGGAAGGTAGGCGACCTCGACATCATCGAGTCCAACGAGGCCTTCGCCGCCCAGTCGCTGTGTGTCGTGCGCGAGCTGGGCCTGGACCCGGACAAGGTCAACGTTAATGGCGGCGCCATCGCCATCGGCCACCCGGTGGGCGCCTCGGGCGCGCGGGTGCTGACCACGCTGCTGCACG
This sequence comes from Caulobacteraceae bacterium, assembly GCA_947476555.1. Lineage (GTDB taxonomy): Bacteria > Pseudomonadota > Alphaproteobacteria > Caulobacterales > Caulobacteraceae > Phenylobacterium. Next base: position 13,900 of record CANJRI010000001.1, on the reverse strand, counting down.
AAATGCAGCGGTCGGGGAAGTCCAAGGGGCTGGCGACGCTGTGCGTCGGCGGCGGCATGGGCGTGGCGATGTGCGTCGAGAAGATGTGAAAAAACCGGGCGTCGAGCAAGGCGGCCCTAGGTAGCGGAGGAAACGATGGCGAGAGTTGCATTGGTCACCGGGGGCACCCGGGGGATCGGGCGCGCGATCGTCGAGCGGCTCAAAGCCGACGGCATGCAGGTCGCCGCAGGCTATTCCGGCAACGACAAGGCGGCCGAGGACTGCGCCCGCGAGCTGGGGGTGATGGTGATCAAGGGCAACGTCGGAAACTTCGCCGACTGCCAGAACGCCGTCCAGGCGGTGGAAAAGCAGCTGGGGCCGATCGACGTGCTGGTCAACAACGCCGGCATCACCCGCGACGGGGCGTTCCACAAGATGAACTCCGAGCAGTGGGGCGAGGTCATCCGCGTCAATCTGGACAGCCTGTTCAACATGACCCGCCAGGTCATCGAGGGCATGCGGGAGCGTCAGTGGGGCCGGATCATCAACATCTCCTCGGTGAACGGGCAGAAGGGCCAGGCCGGCCAGACCAACTATTCCACCGCCAAGGCGGGCGTAATCGGCTTCACCAAGGCCCTGGCGCTGGAGAACGCCCGCAAGGGGGTGACGGTGAACTGCATCGCTCCGGGGTATATCGACACCGAGATGGTGCAGGCGGTGCCGGCCAAGATCCTGGAGGAGATCGTCGCCGGGATCCCCGTCGGCCGGCTGGGCAAGGGCGAGGAGATCGCCGACATGGTCGCCTTCCTGGCCGGGGAACAGGCGGGTTACGTCACCGGCTCGACCCTGTCGCTCAACGGCGGCCAGTATATGGCCGGGTGATCACCTTCGCGGCGTCCCAAAAGCGCCGTGATCAGGCGGCATCTGCTGAGCGGTCATGACTGAGGAGATTGCGGCTTTCCGGAAGACGGCCTTGGCGGCGCTTGCCGTCCTGGCCGCCGGATTCTCCGGATCGGCCGCAGCCGACGACTGCCAGCGCGAGGGCCTGTTCAAGAATCGTCCGCAGGCCGGCGGTGAATCGCCGCCGGTCGCCCGCTACGTTTCCGACGGGGGCCAGGTCTTCGTCCTGGACCGCAGCCAGGGGCGCCCGCTCCTGAAGTTCGAGGGCAGCTTCGAAGTCTGGGCGCTGCAGCCGCAGCCGGCGCCGCGTGGCGACGTGATCTACAAGAACGACTTGGGAGAGCCGGTGCTGCGGGCCACGCGGCTCGGCGGGGTCACCCTGTTCACGGACGATCGGCCGCAGGGCGTCGCGGCGGCGCTCGTGGGCGGAGGGCCCACCCTGCGGCTGGCGCCCATCGGGCCCCACGCGCTCGGCGAAAGCCTGCTGCAGGCCTCCGTGCGGGCGACCCGCGCCGCCCGCCACCTGATCGAATTCGACGTGCCGAACTACACCCCGGCCGCCTCGGCCCTGATCGCCGACGCCGCGACGGTCACCAGCCTGGCTTTCGGCCGGATCGCCCAGAGCCGCGACGGGCGCCAGGTTCTGGACCGTTTCCGCAAGGTGGAGCTGGTGGAGGGGCGGCGTCCGGCCGCGACGGTGGGCGGGGAAGTGCTGCGGATCACCGTGACGCCGGCCCAGGGCCTCGCCGGCCGGCCGTCCTCCGAGCGGATCGTCAAGGTGGCGATGGGGCGCTGAGCCCTAGCCCTTGAAGACGTCCTTGGCGGCGCGGACCGCCCCGAACGCCTCGTGCGGCTCTCCCGGCGCCAGCAGGGGCGCCCTCAGGAAGGGATTGGTGGCCTTCTCCAGGCCGATGGTGGTGGGCACGGTGGGCTCGCCACGCTCGCGAGCGGCGAACACCTGATCGGCCCGGGCCTTCAGGGCGGGACTTTCGTCCACCGACAGGGCGAACCGGGCGTTGGCGGCGGTGTATTCGTGCGCGCAGTAGACGGTGGTGTCGTCCGGCAGGGCGGCGAGGCGCTGGAGGCTGCCCCACATCTGGGCCGGCGTTCCCTCGAACAGGCGCCCGCAGCCGAGGGCGAACAGGGTGTCTCCGACGAAAGCGATCCGATCCGCCGCGTCGTGGTAGGCGATGTGGCCAAGAGTATGTCCGCCGGTGTCGATCACCCGGAACAGGGTCTCGCCGAGCCGGACCTCGTCGCCGTCGCCGACCTCGCGGTCGAGCGGCGCGATGCGGGTGACCTCCTTGGGTCCGACGATGGCGGCGCCGGTGGCCGCCTGGATCGCGGCGTTGCCGCCCGCGTGGTCCGGGTGCCAGTGGGTGTTCATGATCAGGGCGAGTTTCCAGCCGAGCCGGTCCAGCTCGGCGAGGATCGCGTCCGCGTCCGGGGTGTCGATGGTGGCGGCGAGCCCCGTGGCGTCGTCCCGGATCAGGAAGGCGTAGTTGTCGTCGAGACAGGCGAACTGGTGGACGGTGAGGGCCATGAGGTGAGATTTAGGCTGGCGGGACGGTCCCGTCGAGCTTAGCTGCCGAAGATGCGCCGCGACGTCCTAGAGCTCCGCGAATTCTACGCTTCCCCGCTCGGGGATGCGGCTCGGGCGATGGTCGAGCGAAAGCTCAAGGAGGCCTGGGGTGACGCCAGGGGGCTCGACGTCCTGGCTCTGGGCTACGGGACCCCGTTCGTCGCCCCGTTCCGGCCGGCGGCGCGACGGGTCGTGGGGGCCATGCCCGCCCAGCAGGGGGTGGAGGTATGGCCGCCCGGGGGCCGGAACCTGGCGGTGCTCACCGACGAGGACACCCTGCCGTTCGCCAACGCCCTGTTCGACCGGATCCTTGTGGTCCACGGCCTGGAGGAGAGCGCCGACCCTGTGGGCTTCCTGCGGGAGGTCTGGCGGGTGCTGGCGCCCTCCGGCCGGGTGATCGTCACCGTGGCGTCCCGCAACGGCCTGTGGGCCAACACCGAGCGCACGCCCTTCGGCCACGGGCGGCCCTATACGCGCGGCCAGCTGGCGGACCTGATGCGCGAGGCCGAGCTGGAGCCCTCCGGCTGGACCCGGGCGCTCTACGCGCCGCCGGTGGGCTGGACGGCGCGCTGGGCCGAAGGGTTCGAGCAGGCGGGCTCGCGGCTATGGCCGGGGTTCGCGGGCCTGCTGTTGATGGAGGCGGTGAAGCAGACCTTCGCGGTCAAGCCACGCGGCGCGCGGGCCCGTGTCGCGGCCGCACCGGTGCTGGCCCCGGCCGGCGGGGCGGCCCCCGCATCGCGGGCGCCGAAGCCGGCTTCCACGCGCGGGGTCTTGGCGAAAGACGCGCCAGGGTCTTAGCTAGACCGGACAAAGACCCGAATCGGAGACCCGCCGGATGAAAATGATCGTCGCGGTCATCAAGCCCAGCCGCCTTGACGCGGTGCTCGACGCGGTGACAGAGGCGGGCGCCTCTGGGCTCACTGTCACCGAGGTCCGCGGCTATGGGCGTCAGCGGGGCAAGACCGAGGTCTACCGGGGCGCCGAGTACGAGGTGAAGCTGCTTCCCAAGGTGAAGCTGGAGATCGCCGTGCCGTCGGACATCGTCGGCGCGGTCATCGACGCGGTCCAGCGCACCGCCAACACCGGCAAGATCGGCGACGGCAAGGTGTTCGTGCTGGACCTGGAGCAGGCCTTGCGGATCCGCACCGGGGAAACGGACGCGGCGGCGATCACCGGGTGATCCGCTAAGCGAATTTATTTGCGGGCTTTGCGGGTCCGCTTCGGCCCTTCGGCCTTCGGCAGCTCCACCTCGCCGAACAGGTTGCGCGGGGTGGCTTCCGGTTGCGGCTCGGCCCGGCGGCTGAGCAGGAAAAGGCCGGTTTCGGCGCGCCAGTTCTCCAACACGCCCTTGGGATCCATGGCCCGGGCCGGCTTGCCATTGGAAAGCGCGGCGCAGGCGTCGATGCGCAGGCCGAGGTCGTCGGCGAGGTCGATGAAGTCACGCAGGGTGCACAGGTGGATGTTGGGCGTCGACCACCAGGGATCGGGCAGGGCCTTGGTCTCTGGCATCCGGCCCCGGCCCAGGAGGTAGAGGCGCATCTTCCAGTGGCCGAAGTTCGGGACCGAGACCACCGCCTGCTCGGCGATGCGCAACAGCTCGGAGAGCGCATGCCGGGGATCGCGCATCTGCTGCAGGGTCTTGGAGAGGATGGCGTAGTCGAAGGCCCTGGTCGGGAAATGGTCGAGGTCGCGGTCGCCGTCGCCCTGCACCACCGCTAGGCCGCGGGCCAGGCAGGCTGAAACGTTCTCCGGACTGAGCTCCAGCCCTTGAGCGTCGGCGCCCTTCTCGCGGGTGAGCAGCTCCAGCAGCTCGCCGCCGCCGCAGCCGACGTCCAGCACCCGAGAGCCGGGGCGCACCAGCCGTAGGATCTCGGCGAAGTCCTCGCGAACGGCGGTCACGAAAGGCCCCGCGCCTGGGCCTGGGCGGCCAGGAAGCCGCGCAGCGCCTGGTCGAACACCGGCTCGTCCAGCAGGAAGGCGTCGTGGCCCTTGTCCGAGACGATATCGGCGAAGGAGGCCCGGCAGCCCGCGGCGTTGAGGGCCCGGACGATCGCGCGGTTCTCGACGGTCGGGTAGAGCCAGTCGGAGGTGAAGGAGAGGACGCAGAACTTGACCTTGCGCGCCTTGATGAAGGCGTTGGCCAGCACCCCGCCATGCGGCCCGGCGAGGTCGAAGTAGTCCATCGCCCGTGTGATGTAGAGGTAGGAATTGGCGTCGAAGCGGTCGACGAAACTGGCCCCCTGGTGGCGCAGGTAGCTTTCCACCTGGAAGTCGGCGTCGAAGCCCCAGGAGAGGCCGTCGCGCTGCAGTTCGCGCCCGAACTTGCGATGCAGGGCGGCTTCGGAGACGTAGGTGATGTGCGCGGCCATGCGGGCCACGGCGAGCCCCTTTTCGGGTCGCACGCCGGCCTTCAGGTAGGCGCCGCCGCGCCAGTTGGGATCGGCCATCACCGCCTGGCGCCCGACCTCGTGGAAGGCGATGTTCTGGGCCGAGTGACGGGCCGCGGTGGCGATGGCCACCGCGCTGAACAGCTTCTCGGGATAGTCGGCGGCCCACTGGACGACCTGCATGCCGCCCATGGATCCGCCGATCACGGCGAACAGGGTGTCGATGCCCAGAGCCTCGACCAGCATGGCCTGGGCCCGGACCATGTCGGCGATGGTGATGACTGGGAAGGCCAGGCCATAGGCCTCGCCGGTGCCGGGATCGATGGAGGCCGGGCCCGTGGTCCCCATGCAGCCGCCGACCACATTGGCGCAGATCACGAAATAGCGGTCGGGATCGAGGGCGAGGCTCGGGCCCACCACCCTGTCCCACCATCCGGGCTTGCCGGTGACCGGATGCTGCGAGGCCAGGTGCTGGTCGCCGGTCAGGGCGTGGCAGACCAGGACGGCGTTGGACTTGTCGGCGTTGAGGTGGCCGTAGGTCTTGTAGGCCACTTCCAGGGGCGAGAGGCTGGCGCCGGAATCCAGGCGCAAGGGCTGGCCGGCCGGGAAACGCCAGACGCCCCCGCCGGTCTCGATCTCGGGACTGGTCTTCGCCGCCGGAGCCATGCCGCCTTGGACCGTCTGCCCCTTTCGGTGTCAATGGCTTGCGGCGCGCCGCCGCTTCCCCCAATGAGCGGATATGGAGCGCCTGATCCTGTTTCGCCACGGCAAGGCCGAGGCTCACGCCGCGACGGGAGACGATTTCGACCGCCCGCTGTCGCCGCGGGGCATGCGGGGCGCCGCCGCGATCGGCGAAGCCCTGGCGGCGAGCGGGATGAAGCCCGACATCGTGCTGGCCTCGCCATCGGCGCGCACCCGGGAGACCTGGGACGTGGCCAAGGCCGCCTTTCCGCCGGCCGCCGCTGAGTTTCCTGCGGGTCTCTACAACGCCGACGCCGAAACCATCTGGAGGACCGCCGAAGGGCGCGACGGCACGGTGGTCGTGGTGGGCCACAACCCGGGCCTGCACGAACTGACCTTGACCCTGATGATCGCCGCCGACGCCCCGGCCGCCGACCTGTCGCGGGCCCAGCGCAAGTTCCCGCCGGGAACGGCGGCGGTGTTCGCGATCGACCCGGCCGGGCGGCCGACGTTCGAAGGCCTGCACTATCCGGAGCGCGAGGGTTGAGGATCTACAAGATCCTCGCCGGCGCCGAGTGGGAGGCGGCCCTGGCGCGCGGGCGTTTCGAGGGATCGGCCGTGGACCTGGCCGACGGCTATATCCACTTCTCGACCGCGGACCAGGCGCCGGAGACGGCGCGCCGCCATTTCGCCGGCCAGGGCGGGTTGGTGGTGCTCGAGGTCGAGGCCGCCGACCTGGGCGCCCTCCTGAAATGGGAGCCCTCGCGCGGCGGGGACCTGTTCCCGCATCTCTATGGACCGCTGGCTGCCGGACTGGTGCGCGCGGTGCGGCCCGCGCCTCTGGGCGGCGACGGCGTGCCGGCGATCCCGGCATGAGCACGGTCCATGGGCTCGCGACCCGGGCGCTCCGAATCCTCGATCCGGAGGACGCCCACGGCCTGGCGATCCGCGCGCTGAAGGCCGGCCTGGGCCCGACCGGCGGCGCTGACGATCCGATCCTGGCGACCACAATGGCCGGGCTCGTCCTGCCGAACCCGGTGGGGCTGGCGGCCGGCTTCGACAAGGACGCCGAGGTTTTCCATCCCATGCTGCGGGCCGGCTTCGGCTTCGTGGAGTGCGGGACGGCCACGCCGCTGCCGCAGGCCGGCAACCCCCGCCCGCGGCTGTTCCGGCTGATGCAGGACCGGGCGGTGATCAACCGCATGGGTTTCAACAACAGGGGCCTGGAGCCTTTCGCCGCGCGGCTGGCCCGGCGCGGACCGGGACTGGTGGGGGCCAACATCGGCGCCAACAAGGATGCGGAAGACCGCATCGGCGACTACGTCACCGGCCTTAGGCGGCTCTGGGGCCTGGCCTCCTATTTCACCCTCAACATCTCCTCGCCCAACACGCCGGGCCTTCGGGCCCTGCAGACCCGGGCGGCGCTGGAGGAGTTGCTGGGCCGGGTGGCCGAGGCGCGCGACGTCCTGCCGCCCGAGGGCCGGGTCCCGATGTTCCTGAAGGTCGCGCCGGACCTGGAAGAGGGCGAGGTGCAGGCGATCACCGAGGCCGTCGCCGCCAACGGGCTTTCCGGGATCATCGTCTCCAACACCACGGTCGCGCGTCCGGAGCTCATCTCGGCCCATCGTGGCGAGGCGGGCGGGCTGTCGGGCGCCCCGCTGACCAACCTTTCCACGCGCGTGCTGTCCAGTTTCGCGGCGGCCTCCGGCGGCCGGCTGACCCTGATCGGGGCGGGCGGCGTGGGCTCGGGCGCCGAGGCCTACGCCAAGATCCGGGCCGGCGCTTCGGCGGTGCAACTGTACTCGGCGCTGGTGTTCGAGGGCCCTGGCCTGGTGGGCCGCATCAAACGCGAACTGGCCCAATGCCTTAGGGCCGACGGCTTCACCACCGTGGCGGCGGCGGTGGGCGCGACGTAGGCCTTCGTTGCCCAAGGCGGCGCTGTGGATTACCGAGTAGGTATGGCGGACGCCTCCACCGACCAGGCGCCTCCGAAGCCGGAGAAGCCCCGCATCTTCTGGCCGGGCGGCCTTTCGGCGCGCCTGCTGGCCCTGACCATCGTTTTCGCCGCCCTCGGCGGGGGGATGGCCATACCCGCGGCCTTGGTGGCCTACGAGCGCGAGTGGCTGCTGGACCGGGTGCGCGCCGCCGAACTGGCCTCCATGGCGCCGGACGTGGCGCCAGACCGGGTGCTGAGCGACCAGCTGAAGGCCGAGCTGCTGGACGCGGCGGGGGTGGAGATCGTCGCCAAGTCGGTGGACGGGGTCCGTTCGCTGGTGTTCGCCGCGCCCCGGCCGGCGCCGGCGGACTACCTGGTGGACCTGCGACCGCGCGCGGCGAACCTGTCGCTGTTCGCGCCCTTCCGCACCCTGCTGCGCCGCGAGCCCGGCCGCGTGCGGGTGTGGGCCGAGCCCAGGTTCCAGAAGGCCGACTTCATCGAGTTTGTGGCAGTGGACACCGAGCTGAAGCGGGCGCTGGCGGCCTATTTCTGGCGGCTGGTGGCGATCGTCGGCCTGGTGGCGGCCCTGGCCGGCCTGCTGGTCTATGTGGCCCTGAACCTCTTCCTGGTGCGGCCCATGCAGCGGATCACCCACGCCATGGAGCGGTTCCGCGCCGATCCGGACGATCCGGAGGCGCGGGTGCGGGTCTCCGGCCGTCAGGACGAGATCGGCCGCGCCGAGGTCGAGCTGCACCTGATGCAGGCCGACCTGAAGGCGGCGCTCAATTCCCGGGCCCGGCTGGCGGCGCTGGGCGAGGCGGTAGCCAAGATCAACCACGACCTGCGGAACATGCTGACCGGCGCGCAGATCGCCTCCGAGCGGCTGGCGGCGCTGAAGGACCCCAAGGTGGCCCAGGCCATGCCGAGGCTGGAGCGGGCGCTGGACCGGGCGGTGAAGCTGGCTTCGGACGTCCTGGCCTATGGCAAGACCCAGGAAGCGGCGCCGGAGTCGCGCGCCGTGCGACTGGCGGAGGCGGTGGACGAGGCGGCGCTGGAAGCCCGGCTCTCAGTGCGCGGGGTGAAGCTGGTCAGCGCCGTGGGGCCGGCCGACCAGGTGATCGCCGATCCGGACCAGCTGCACCGGATGCTGGTCAACCTGATGCGCAACGCCCGCGAAGCCATCGAGCACCAGGCGGGCCGCAAGCGAGGTCATGTGCAGGTTTCGCTGCGCCGGGCCGGCGGCTTCAGCGTCATCCGGGTGGGCGACGACGGACCTGGCGTCCCCGACCGGCTCCGGGAACGCCTGTTCCAGCCCTTCGCAGGCTCCGGGCGGCCGGACGGTGCGGGCCTGGGCCTGGCCATCGCCCGGGAACTGGCCCTGGGCCACGGCGGCGACCTGACCCTGATCGAGAACACCGACAAGGGCGCGGCCTTCGAGCTGCGCCTGCCTGGCGTGCCCGCCAAGGCGGCCGCGCGGCGTCTGCGCCTGGGCGCCTAGTTCGCGCTGAGCGCCACGCCTTCGCGGCGTGGATCGGCGGCCCCCCGCAGGCCTTGGGGGGTGACCTCGATCCCATGCAGGCCGGATCCCTCGCCGCCGCCGGTCGTGAGCCTCACGCCTCGCGCCGCCAGGGCCTCGACCACACCCGGCGGGTATTTGTCGGTTTCCGAGCCATAGTTGGCGCCGGCCGCCACCAGGTTCGGCAGGGCGATCGCCTCGCCCATGGGCAGCTTCCAATCCAGCAGGCCAACCAGGGCCTTGAGGTTGTAAGCCAGGATCGAGGTGCCGCCGGGTGAGCCGACGGCCGCTACGAAGCGGCGATCCTTGTCCAGCACGATGGCCGGGGCCATGGACGAGCGCGGCCGCTTGCCGCCCGCCACGGCGTTGGCCGCCGGCGCGCCCTCGCGGTCGAGCGGAGAGAAGGAGAAGTCGGTGAGTTGGTTGTTGAGGAAGAAGCCGTGGACCATGCGGCCGGACCCGAACCCGCTCTCCACGGTGGTGGTGATGGAGACCACGTTGCCGGCCCCGTCGACCACGACGAAGTGGCTGGTGCCGGCCACCTCGCGCGTGCGGTCGGCCGCCCGGGCCGGAGCGCCGGGCGGATTTCCGGCGGTCACGGTGGCGGCTGGGGTGGGCCCGATGAGCTTGGCGCGCGCGTCCAGGTAGCCGGGGTCCAGCAAGCCATCGACGGGCACGCGGACGAAGGCGGGATCGCCGATGTAGCGGTCGCGGTCGGCGTACATCAGCCGGCTGGCCTGGCTGAACAGGTACCAGCCCTCGGCGTCGCCCCGATGGGCGCCTATGTCCGTGCGCGCCAGCAGGCCCAGCCCCTCCATCACCGCCGGCCCGCCGGACGGCGCGCCGGGCGTGCAGACGATGTAGACCCGGTAGGGCCGGCAGAGCGCCGGCTCGGCCTTGGGCCGGTAGGTCTTGAGATCCTCCAGGGTCAGCGTCCCCGGCGTCGGCTCCTGGCGGACCTTGGCGACGATGGCTTCGGCTATGGCGCCTTCCAGCAGGGCCTTGGGCCCTTCGGCGGCGACCCTGCGGATCGTCGCGGCGTAGGCGGGGTTGCGGACCGTATCCCCAGCTTGGATGCGGCTCCCGTCCGGCTTGGTGAAATAGGCGACGGCGTCGGGGGTGGAGGCCGCGCCGAAGCGGCCGCTGGCGGCGGCGGCCATCCGGCCGGGGGCGGGAAAGCCCTGGTCGGCCAGGCGCTCGGCGTCGGAGAAAAGATCCTTCCAGGGGAGGGCGCCATGTTGTCCCTGGGCCAGCGCGAGCATGGCCACGGCGCCGGGGACGCCGGTGGAACGGCCGGAAAGGATCGCGGCCTGGCGGCCCATCGGCCGTCCTTCCGGCCCCATGAACATGTCCGGCGTCGCGCCGGCGGGCGCGGTCTCGCGGCCGTCGTAGGCGGTCACCGACCGGGACTTGGCGTCGTAGTAAGTCATGAAGGCTCCGCCCCCGAGACCCGAGCTCTGCGGCTCCACCAGGCCGAGCACCGCCTGCACGGCCACCGCCGCGTCGACGGCCGAGCCACCGGCCCGCAACACCTTCACACCGGCCTCCGCCGCCATCGGATTGGCCGCCGCCACCATTCCCCCCGAGGGGGCCTGCGTCGCGGACGGCGTGGCGCAGGCAGTCAGGGCGAGGGCCAGGACCAGGCCAAGGAAACGCGACGGGATGGGCACTTGGGGAGGATCTCCGGCTCGATGAGGCGCCACCTTAGGGGCGGCGCGCGTCGACAACAAAGGGTGGGTTGAACTTTCCCCGCCGCCCGACTAGGTTCCGCGCCCTCGCCGCAAGGCGATGCGCGCCCGTAGCTCAGCTGGATAGAGCATCAGACTACGAATCTGAGGGTCGGACGTTCGAATCGTTCCGGGCGCGCCAATACTTTCAATGGGTTAGATCCCGAAGGGGCTAGGCTTGTTTCCCAGAAATCACGATTGGGAAGCGTATGGGAAGCGTCGCGACAAAATCGCCGCCGTAACTAGCAGCCTCTCTGCGCTGCCCGACATGCCTGCGCAACAGACCCATCGCCGCAGTGACGCGCTGGAGAAGCGCCGGCGGCTGATGGCGGACTGGGCGGTGTTCTGCGGGTAGCAGGCTTGACCGCCACCGTGCGGGCGGTACCGGCACCAACAGTAGCCGCCACGCCAGCCGCGTGTTCATTAGGCCGCCATGCCTATCCACATCACCATCGGCGACATCACGCTTCGGACAGACGACGCTATCGTCAACTCGGCACACCCGTCCCTGCTGGCGGGTAGCGGCCTGTCCGGCGCGATCCACGCTGCCGCTGGTGGCGAGCTAGAAGCCGCTTGCAGGCAGTTTGGCCGACTTAATCCCGGCGATGCCGTTGTCACGCCTAGCTTCAACTTGTCGTGCCGCAATGTCATCCACGCCGTCGCCCCTCGATGGCTTGGCGGCGACCGCGGTGAGCCTGAGGTGCTTGAGCGTTGCTACCGGCGGGTATTTGAACTGGTCGCCGACCATTCCATCCGTAGCTTGGCGGTACCGGCAATAGGCATAGGCATCTATCGCTGGCCCCTCGTGAAGGCAGCCAAGATCGCACTGCGGGCGGCGCGGGAGCATGAAAGCGACGGGCTTCAGATCACGTTCGTCTGCTACGACGAGGTAGTGGCGACAGCTTATCGGCAAGCAGGCTCGGGGCGGGATTGAACGCCTGAGCGCCTGATGCCCTTTTGGGCGCAAGGCTGGGATGCCACCACCACCGGTAGCGGGGACCACAGATAATCCACCCTGTGGGCCAGCAGTGGTGCGCTGGGGGCGGCTTCTTTGACCTGATGGGTCTGGGCGTTAGGGTGCGCTCAACATGGCCTTGGGGGGCACCAGAATGCCAATTTCATTCTCAACGGAGCTACCAATAAGTGGGGGGCCGAATTTGGCGCAGAAAGCTCCAATATTTATCATAAATTCGTCCCTTTCAGAAGCATCAATATATTATTATCAAAACAACAATTCATGGGTAAATTCGATTAATCTGAATCCCGGTCAATCCGCAAATACTTTAGTAGCAAATAATATTTTTAAAATAGTCACAAAAAATTATACGGAGTATTTTACACAGCCACAATACGGAATTATTCAAATATCTGATAGCGAATTATCGTTTAAATCATTCCCAGAAATAGTATACGATACTAAAAATGGAATATTTGATACATATTATGGATATGGGATTATAGATGCGGCAAAATCATTAGGAGTTTCGATTTCTGAAAATCTACCGGTATCGTCGTTAAACAATAGTTCTAATCTAAATATGATAAAAGCCCCGTCTGCGTGGGCAGCAGGAATAACTGGAAAAGGAATTACGGTTGCTGTTCTTGACGGCGGTCTAGCTAAAAACACGGAATACAGCAACAATATTGTTAATAGTTATAATGTTTCAACTGGAAATAGCGATACCAGCATTGATTTAAATTTTTATCCATACCATGGCACTGGTATTGCGGGAATAATTGCGGGCAGCCACTCAATAATCGCCGGTCAAGATGTAATTGGAGTGGCTCCAGACGTATCTCTTTTAGATGTAAAAATTACTAATACAGGAAGTGGGACTACTGACGATTTAACTTCAAAAGGTATACGTTGGGCCGTAGATCACGGAGCAAATGTAATAAGCATTTCTCAGCAAAGTGATCGTATTAATACTAATACCGCAGTTCCTGATTCCATAAAATATGCTTTTGATCATAATGTTGTTGTCGTGATTTGCGCTAGCAACCAGAGTGGATATGGACCCTCTGGGTATTCGTATTCAGCCTCATATGGAACGTGCATCGCTGTCGGAAACATTGACTTATCCGGAGGCCTGTTCGCCGACTCTAACAAAGCGGGATTTACACCACTAAACTTTGTTGACGCGCCTTCAGTGGGATACCAACCAACAAGCCAAGGAACCTATGTTTATACCGGTAATGGCGGAACGTCATTTGCAACTCCCTACGTATCTGGGCTAGCGGCTTTAATATTTCAAAAATACCCCGGCATATCCGCGGCTGAAGTAATTCAGAAAATTATTTCATCAGCGAGTGTCCCGGGCTTCAATCCAGCTACTGCAACTTACGCAGTTTTGGGGACATCAGGCGCCGACGCATTAATCGCGGATCACGCCTCAAACTACATCATGCCGGGAGCCGGAAATGATTCCGTCGCGGGTGGCTCAGGTAATGATGTGATCATCGAGTCTTCTGGCGACAACTACATCCGCGGAAACGATGGCAACGACAGCATCACTGGCGGCGCGGCCTTCGACGACATCAACGGCAACCAAGGCAATGACACCGCGCTTGGCAATGCGGGTGAGGACTGGGTTGTCGGCGGCAAGGACAACGACAGCCTCTCCGGTGGTGCAGACTACGACTTAGTCTACGGCAACCTTGGGAACGACACCTGCAACGGTGACGACGGGAATGACATCGTGCGCGGCGGTCAGGGCAATGACATTGTGAATGGCGGCGCTGGCAACGACTACGTGTCTGGCGACAAGGGCGACGACACCATGACCGGTGGCGCTGGGGCCGACATCTTCCATTCTTTCGGCGATGCAGGGATCGATAGGGTGACTGACTTCAGCCTTTCCCAAGGTGATCGCGTCCAGCTCGACCCGGGGACCGTGTTTACCCTCAGCCAAGTCGGTGCAGATACCGTGATCAACATGACGGGCGGCGGGCAGATGACCTTGGTCGGCGTGCAGTTGTCGACACTGCCGACAGGGTGGATCTTCGGGGCATAATCCGGGTTCTTCCCCGGCTTCCGGCCTCTCCACCGCTGTCCGCCGTCAGCGCCAATGAGACAGATTCAGGGTTCCAGCTAGCGGAGGGTTTTGGTCTCATCGCAGTGACGTAGGAACGAAGATGAGATCAAAACCCTTGCCCTCGAAGGCGACCCCCGGCGAGCGGGTGGTGAAGGAT